>NZ_JBEXOS010000056.1:0-50977 GCF_040611655.1 Streptomyces sp. NPDC006552 | reverse complement strand
ATGGCGGGGCCGCCGGTGCCGAGCGGTTCGCCGAGGCGGTCCTTCAGCTCCAGGAGCAGCTTCTGGGCGCCTGTCCGGGTCAGGTGCGGACACCACCCCGCGCGCCGTCAGCCGCCCACGGTCTCCAGGGCGGTGCGCAGCGCCCACGGAGTGGCGGCCGCCCACGCCTGCGGGGAGCAGGAGTGGGGGTAGGGCACCGGCCCGGCCGCGTCCGTGCGGGCGTAGCCGCCCAGGACCTCGGGGAGCCGGTGGCCGTGCCGGGCCGCCGCGTCCAGCAGGCCGGTGGCGACGCGGCGGACTTCCCCGGCGAGGCCGTACCGGGCGAGCCCGAGCGCGATGACCGCGTTGTCGTGCGGCCAGGCGCTGCCGCGGTGGTACGACAGAGGGTGGTAGGGCCGCTGTCCCGCGGCGAGGGTACGGATCGCCCATCCGGAGAAGAAGTCCGGTGCGAGCAGGCGGCGGCCCACGCGCCGGGCCCGGTCCTCGTCGAGGACGCCGGACCACAGCAGATGGCCCGCGTCGGAGGCGAGCGCGTCCACCTGGCGGCCCGCACCGTCGAGGGCGAGAGCGGGGAAGTCGTCCGCCGCCATCCAGAAGTCCCGGGCGAACCGCTCCCGCAGCGCGTCCGCGAGGTGGTCCAACTCCCGTGCGTAGGACGGGTCGTGCCACACCTCATCGGCCAGGCGCGCCGTGCGCCGCAGCGCGTCGTAGGCGTAGCCCTGGGCCTCGCAGACGGCGATGGGGCCGCTCGCCTGGGTGCCGTCCTTGTGGCAGACGGCGCCCGCGGAGTCCTTCCAGTTCTGGTTGACCAGACCGTTCGGGTCCGGCGTGTACACCAGGTATCCGTGTTCACCCAGGCCGCCGTCGCCGCGCATCCAGTCGACCGCGGCCCGCGCGTGCCGCTCCAACTGGGCGGCCAGGGCCGGGTCGGCGGTCGTCTCGTAGTGGGCGTGCAGCAGCACCAGGAAGAGCGGCGTCGCGTCCACGGACCCGTAGTAGCGGCCGTACGGGATCTGCCCGAAGTGGGCGAGTTCGCCGCGCCGGGTCTCGTGCACGATGCGGCCGGGCTGCTCGCCGCGGAAGGTGTCGTACCGCGTCCCCTGGGTCGCGGCGAGCGCGCTGAGCGTGCCGGCCGCGAGAGCGGGCCGGTGGGGAAGCATGAAGTACGAGGTGAGCAGCGAGTCCCGGCCGAACAGGGTGAGGAACCACGGCACACCGGCCGCCGGGACGGCGACGGGCGTCCCGGCCACGCCGGTGGCGGGGACCGTCAACAGGTCCAGATCGGCCAGGCCTTGGGCGCAGGCCAGCCCCAATTCGCCACCTGGGCCGTCGAGTTGGCGGGCGTCCGGATCGGTGCGGAGCGCGGCGGCCGGCGCTCCGCCGTGCGGGTGCGCCGTGACCCGTAGCCGTACCTCGGCCCGGCCGTGGGCGGGCAGGGACAGCCGCCACCCCAGCCGGCGCGGGCCGCCGTCCTCTCCGTCGACGGTGCCGGGCGCGGGTTCGGCCGTCACAGCGGTGCGGGAGTGCCAGTCGTCCCGCCGGTAGTCGAACTCCACGCCCGCGTCCGTGCGACGGGCGCTACGGACCGCGCCGGGCTTGGCGTAGTGCCGGTCGTCCGCGCGCAGCTCGAAGGTGTCCGCGAAGTCGGCGTCCACGGTGACGGCGACGTCGGCCACGAGCGGGTCGGGGCTGTTGCTCACCAGGGTCAGCACGTCGGTGAACGCGCCCGCGGTGACCGCCTGGTGGCGGAAGACGGTGTACGCGGGTGGCGCGTCGCGGGTGCCCCGGGGGGTGAGGACGCACTCCCCGGCGCCGTCTTCGGTCGCGGTGAGCGGGGTCAGGACGGCGGGCGCGGTGCCGTCGACCGTGAGGTGCCAGCGGCTCAGGTGGCGGCCGTCCCGGACGAAGAATCCGTCGGGTGAGGTGCCGCGCGTGCCGCTGATGGTGCCGTCGGCGCCGAGGTGCGCGAACGTGGCGTCGCGCACCAGTTGGGCGCGCGGAGCGGTGGCGCTCATCGCTGTGCCTCCCTGGGGGCCTCTTCGGCGGCGAGCAGGTCGAGGGTGAGCGCGGCCGTCCAGGAGAACGCGCGGGCGCCGCGCCCCTCGCCCGTCGTCGGGTCGACGTACTCGGCGAAGCCGGTGGCGCCGGCTGTCTCCAGGATCGCGGTGCGGACCCGGTCGGCGTGGCGGTGCCGGCCGTGGGTGCGCAGGCCGCGCTCGATCAGCCAGGCGGTGTTGAACCAGGCGGGGCCGCGCCAGTACCGCGTGCGGTCGAAGGCCCGGCCTGTCAGGTCGTAGCTCGGCACCAGGGCCGTGGGACCGGCGTGGAAGCCGGGGCCGTCGAGGGTCGCGACGAGCCGGTCCACGACCGGCCCGGGCAGGCCGGGCGTGAGCAGCGGCACGAGTCCGGCGACGCTGCGTTCGCGCACGAGCGTGTCGTCGGCCAGGTCCCGGGCGAGGAAGAGCCCCGCCTCCGCGTCCCACAACCGGTCCACCAGGGCCTCGGTGGTGCGGTCCGCCCGGGCCCGGTGCGGTGCCGCGTCCTCGCCCAGGTACGCGGCGATCTCGGCGAGGGCGTGCTCGCCGGCGATCAGCAGGGCGTTGACACACGGGTCTTCCAGGGCGAAGCGGTGCCGGGCGGCCCGGTCGTCGTAGCCGGCGTCGCGGTAGTCGAGCGCCAGCTGGACGTAGCGGCCGTAGTCGAGGTCCGTGGGGCGGTCCGCGGGGTGGCCGTGGTCGAGGTCGGCGCGCCGGAAGCCGGCCGGGTCGGCCGGGGTGACGCGGGCGAGCGCGGTGTCCCAGCACGGGCTGTTGTCCATGCCGGGCTCCCACGGGTGCACGACGGCCGTCAGACCCCCGCCGCCCAGGTCGCGCGAGGTCAGCAGGTAGTCGTGCCAGGCGACGAGCCGCGGATAGAGCCGGGGCAGGAAGCCGCGGCGCCGTGACTCGCGCGGGTCGGCCCGGTGGGTGAGCCAGGCGGCGAGGGCGTGCACGGGCGGCTGGACGATGCCGGAGGTCTCGCGCTCCCGGGGCGCCCCGGCCCGGGCGCCCGCCGTCGAGGTGCGCCAGAAGTCGGGGCTCGGGAAGTAGGCGCCGTCCGGCACCGAGGGGTTGAAGACGATGTGCGGCACCCGGCCGTCGCCCCACTGGGCGGCGAACAGGGACTCCAGCTCGCGCTGGGCGCGGCGCGGCGACAGGTGCCGCAGGCCGATCGCGATGAACGCGGAGTCCCAGCTCCACTGGTGCGGGTAGAGGGTGCGGGACGGCACGGTGCCGGCGCCGGTCCAGTTGCCGAGCAGGACACGCGCCGCGCCGCGCCGCAGGGACAGACCCCCGGCGGCGGTGGGGGCGGGCCGGTCGAGGAGTGCCGTCACGCGCCGGACCCCTTGAGGAACGCGGGCACGGAGCGGACCGCCTCGACCGGGTCGCCGGTCAGGCGGCACTCGGCGGCCAGGTAGCCGTCGTACCCGATGGTGTGCAGGGCGCCGAGCCAGGCGGGCCAGTCGAGGTGGCCGGCGCCGGGCTGGAACCGGTTGGAGTCCGAGACCTGGGCGTGCCCGATGTAGGCGGCGTGCGCCACGATCGCGGCGGCCGGATCGGCCTCCTCGATGTTCATGTGGTAGCTGTCGATGCCGATCTTGACGGAGTCGAGGCCGACCTCGCGCAGCAGATCGGCCGCCTGGTCCAGGCGGTTGACCATGTGGTCCTCGTACCGGTTGAGCGGTTCGAGGTAGAGCGTGACGCCTTCGGCGGCGGCGTGCTCGCCCAGCTCGGTCAGTCCGGCGAGGAGGATCTCGCGGTCCTGTTCCGGCGAGCGCGGCGGCTCGAACGGGGGCAGGCGGCGGGAGAACATGCCGTACGAGGCAGGGGTCTGGGCGCCGAGCCCGCCGAGTTCACCGACGACGGTGAGCTGCGACTTCATCTGCACGATGGCGTCACGGCGCAGGTCGTCGTCGAAGGCGCCGAAGAAGTGCAGCATCTCGACGCAGACGGTCGGCATGACGACGCCGTCCTTGGCGGCCTGCTTCAGCTCGGGGAGCCGGGAGGCGAAGTGGAGGTCGCCCTTGGCCCGCAGTTCGATGGCGTCGTAGCCGGCGGCCTGCGCGAACTCCCACTTCTCCTGGAGGGTCTTGCCGGGCAGCAGCTGTTCCTGGGCAGCGGTCTTCAGCATGGGTTGCGGTACCTCTCAGAATTCCAGGACGACCTGGAGAGCGTCGGCGGGGCGTTCGTCGAGCAGGACGTAGGCGTCGGCGGCGTCCGCCACCGGGATCACGTGGCTGACCAGGCCCGCCACGTCGATGTGGCCCTCGGCGACCAGGCGCAGGAACGTCTGCTGGAGCCGTTCCACGCTCCAGCGGCCCGACAGCGGGGCGGGTACGCCGCCGATCTGGGAGCAGACGATCTCCACGCGGTTGTGGTGGAACTCGTCGCCGAGCCGCAGGCCGTTGCCGTCGCCCTGGTAGAAGCCGGAGGCGACGACGCGGCCGCCGACGGCGACCGAGCGGACGGCCTCGTGCAGCGCCGGGTAGGCGCCGGAGATCTCGATGGCGAGGTCCGCGCCGCGGCCGTCGGTGGCGGCGCGGATCGTGTCGGCCACCGTGCCGGAGCGGGCGTCGAGCGCGCTGTGCGCGCCGTACTTCCGGGCTGCCGCCAGGCGGACGTCCATCGCGTCGACCGCGGTGACGCGGGCGCCGCTGAGCTGGGCGAGGCGGGTCGCGATCAGGCCGATGACGCCCTGCCCGAAGACCGCGACGTCCTCACCGAGGTGGATCTGCGCCGACAGGATCGCGTTGTAGGCGATGGCGCCGACCCGGGCGAAGGCGCCGGCCAGCGGTGCGAGCCCGGCGGGCAGCGTGTGGCCGAGCATGCGCTCGGCGGGCACGATGCCCTCGCTGCGGTGGCCCCAGATGCCCCAGACCAGGTCGCCGACGGCGGGCATCCCCGGGGTGCCGGGCAACTCCGGGGAGACCTCGGTGACTTCACCGACCTCGGAGTAGCCCCAGCCGACGACGGGGTAGCTGATGCCGGCCGCGCCGTCGCGGAACAGCCGGGACTCCGCGTCCCAGGTGCGCGTCAGGTACGGGTTCGTGCCGCGGTAGGCGGTGAGCTCGGTGCCCGCCGAGATCCCCGAGAAGCGGGTGCGGACCCGCAGGTGGCCGGGGGGCAGCTCCGCGCTCTCGTGCCGGGCCACCTCCACCTGACGGGGACCTGTGAATTGAACGACGCGTTCCACGGACGACTCCGAAAAGGGTGGTGCGGGTGTTGGTTAGGTCGAGACTATCCACAACTTATGTCTTGTCAACAAGCAAAAGTAGTGCTGAGATGCGTCTCGGATAGACGTAAGTCGGCGATGAGGCGATGAGGACAGGCGATGCGCACCAGGACCCGCTGGTCGAGGACGACCGCGGCCGGCGTCACGGCAGCTCTGGGCATAGGACTGCTCACCAGTTGCTCCGGCAGTACCGGACCGGGCACACCGGACCGCGAGATCACGGTGTGGTCCCAGGAGAACCTTCCGGACCGGGTCGCCGCGACGCAGAAGATCATTGACGGCTTCGAGAAGAAGACGGGCGTCACGGTCCATCTCGTCGGCGTCGACGAGGGACAGATGCCGCAGCTCATCATGGCCGCCGCCGCCTCGGGCCACCTGCCCGACGTGATCGGCGCCGCCCCGCTCGGCCAGACCTGGCAGATGTACAGCAACGGTCTGCTCAACACGGACATCCCGCGGCAGATCGTCAAGAAGCTGGGTGCCGGGACCTTCAACAAGAACGCCCTGGACCTGACCACCGACAAGGCCGTGAACCTCGGCGTCCCCTCCGACGCCTGGCTGCAACTGCTCGTCTACCGCAAGGACGACTTCGCCAAGGCCGGGCTCGGCACGCCGGACACCTACGGCAAGCTCCTCAAGGCGGCGAAGAAGCTCACCACCAAGGGCCACGACGGCATGTCCGCCGCCACGGACCCGTCCGACGTGTTCACCTCCCAGAGCTTCGAGAGCCTGGCCCTCGCGGACGGCTGCCAGATGGTCGACGCCCGGCACGAGGTCGCCCTCGACTCACCGCAGTGCCGGACTGCCTTCGACACGTACGACAAGCTCGCGCGCGAGTACGGGGCGCCCGGCACCCAGACCGTCGACTCGACCCGCGCCACCTACTTCGCGGGCCGCTCCTCGATGATGATCTGGTCCTCCTTCCTCCTCGACGAACTGGCGGGCCTGCGCAAGGACGCCCTGCCCAGCTGCAAGCAGTGCGGCGACGACCGCCGGTACCTCTCCGACCACACCGGCATCGTCTCCGCGCTCAAGGGCACGGACTCCGACCGGGCCGCCCAGTTCGGCGAGGTCACCTCCTGGGTCACCACCAAGACCGCCGAGACGGACGCCTCCCGCCAGTTCATCGAGTACATGATGGGCAGCGGCTACGAATCCTGGTTCGGCATGGCCCCCGAGGGCAAGATCCCGGTCCGCCGGGGCACCGCCCAGGACCCCGGGAAGTACCTCGCCGCCTGGCGCCACAGCAAGCTCGGCGTCGACGACCGCAAGCCGCTCGACGAGGTCTACTCGCCCGCACTCCTGAGGCAACTGGCCGACGGCGTCGGCAACATCCGCCGCTGGGGCATCGAACAGGGCGAGGGCGCACTCGTCGGCGCCACCAACGGCGACCTGCCCGTCCCGAAAGCCGTCGGCGCCATGACCGGCGGCCAGACCTCCCCCGGGCAAGCCGCCCAGGAGGCGCAGGACGAGGTCGCCGCCCTGAAGAAGTCCCTCCAGTAGCGCCCCCGCGGCACCAGCACCCGCGGCGGCCCCTCCCCGCCGTACGCCGTCGCCCTCACGAAAGCCACGCCATGACAACCCCCACCACCAGCGCGGACCAGCGCCCCGGCCCCGCGGACGGAGCGCCCGAACCGCCCACCGGCCGCCGCCGCACCCGCCGCCCGCTCACCGCGAGCCGCCGCGAGGGCCGCGCCGGTCTCGCCTTCGTCAGCCCCACCTTCGTCGTCGTACTCGTCGTCGTGGTGCTGCCGATCCTCTGGACGGTCCTGCTCGCCTTCCAGCACGCCAAGCTCGTCGACATCCAGGGCATGGGCCTCTTCGGCCACTGGAGCCTCACCAACTTCGCGCAGGTCTTCGACTCCGCCGGCTTCTGGTCCAGCCTCGGCACCACCGTCCTCTACACCGTGGGCGGCACCTTCGGTTCCGTCGCGCTCGGCCTCGTCGCCGCGCTCGCCCTGCGCAAGCCCTTCCGCGGCCGGGGCCTGCTGCGCGCCGCGATGCTCCTGCCCTACGTGGCGCCCGTCGTCGCCGTCGCGTTCGTCTGGGAGACCGCGCTGAGCCCGCAGTACGGCATCGTCAACGACTGGGGACAGCGCTTCCTCGGCTGGGACGACCCCATCGCCTTCCTGTCGACCCGCGAGTACGAGGTCCACCTCCTCGGCCTGCACGCCGACATCCCGCTGGCGCTGCTCACCGTCATCGCCTTCGAGTGCTGGCGCTACTTCCCCTTCGCCTTCCTGTTCATCCTGGCCCGCCTGCAAGCGGTGCCGGACACCCTGGAAGAGGCCGCGAAGGTCGACGGCGCCACCCCCACCCAGCGCTTCCGGCACATCATGCTGCCCCAGCTGATGCCGGTCATCGCGCTGCTGTGCGTGCTGCGCTTCATCATGACGTTCAACAAGTTCGACGACGTGTACCTGCTGACCGGCGGCGGCGCCGGCACCGACGTGGCCGCCGTGCGCGTCTACGACTTCCTCACCTCGCGCTACGACGTCGGCGCCGCGGCCGCCCAGGCCCTCGTCCTGGCCGCCGCCCTCATGGTCCTGCTGGGCCTGTACTTCAAGTTCTTCGGCAACAAGATGCAGGAGGAGTCGTGACCCGCAAGGCGGCCCTGACGCGAGCCCAGTTCGAGGAGCGGTTCTTCGGCGTCGCGCGATGGGTGGTCATCGCCTTCCTCGCCCTGATCACCTGCGTGCCCTTCTACTACATGCTGCTGCTGTCGGTGAAACCCATCGACGCGCTGCTGCTCGACCCCGGCTCCCTGTGGGTGTCGGCCAAGCAGTTCACCCTCAGCACCTACAGCGAGGTGCTGCGCTCCACCGCCGACGGCGGCCAGGGCTTCCTGCTGCTTCTGCGCAACTCCGCCCTGGTCTCGCTCGGCACCGTCGCCCTCACCCTGCTCGCCGCCGTCCCCGGCGCGTACGCGATCAGCCGGCTGAAATTCTTCGGCGGCCGCCAGATCAGCGCCCTGTTCCTCGCCGTCTACCTCTTCCCGTCGACGCTGCTCGCCGTCCCGCTGTTCGTCATGTTCGCGAAGATCGGCCTCTCCTCCAGCCTCGCCGGCCTCGCGATCGTCTACGTGGCCCAGACGGTCCCCGTGGCGATCTACATGCTCAAGAACTACCTCGTCACCATCCCGTACTCCATCGAGGAGGCCGCCGCCCTCGACGGGTGCAGCCGCCTCCAGGCGCTGCGCAAGGTGATCCTGCCGCTGGCCCTGCCCTCCCTGATGGCGACCGGCCTGTACGTCCTGATGATCGCCTGGAACGAATTCCTCTTCGCCCTGCTCTTCTTGGCCGCGGACCCGGACAAGTGGACCGTCTCGCTCGGCCTGGCCCAGCTGGCCAACGGCATCGAGGTCTCCAAGACCGTCCTCATGGCCGGTTCCGTGGTGCTGACGATCCCCGTGGTAATCCTGTTCTTCGCCGCCGAACGCCTGCTCACCGAGGGGCTCACCGCCGGTGCGGACAAGAGCTGACCGACACAGCGGCCGATCCGGGGCACCGGACGACACGGCCGCACGAGGGGGAGAGATGCGATGACCACGCCGAGCCCGGCGAGCGCCGGAGGGCTGCTGCAACTGATCCGCGGCGGCCGCGCCAACACCCGGACCGACCTGCAGCGCGCCACCGGCATGTCCCGCTCCACGGTGGGCCACCGCCTCGACGAGCTGAACCGGGCCGGCTGGCTGCGCCAGGACACCGGCACCTCGACCGGCGGGCGTCCCTCCCACCGGATCGTCTTCGACCCCGGCCACGCCGCCGTGCTCGCCGTCGATCTGGAGACCCGCTACGCCCGCGTCGCCGTCCTCGACCTCGCGGGCACCATCCTCGCCGAGCACACCGGCGACCTCGACATCGGCGACGGCCCCGACCGGGTCCTCGACGAACTGGCCCGGCGCTTCCCGGACCTGCTCGCCGCCGCCGGCACCCCGCCGGACAAGATCTGCGGCGTCGGCCTGTCCGTGCCGGGCCCGGTGGACTGGGACAAGGGACAGATCGTGCAGCCGCCGATCATGCCCGGCTGGGACCGGTTCCCGGTCCGCGAGCGGATGCAGGAGGCGTACGCGCACCACGTCGGCGCCTGCATGCAGGACGCGCGGGGCGGGGGCGTCCCGGTCTTCGTCGACAACGACGCCAACCTGATGGCGCGCGCCGAACAGCGCGGCGGTCACCCCGACTGCTCCGCCTTCGTCCTCGTCAAGGTCTCCACCGGCATCGGCGCCGGCGTCGTCGTCCACGACGAGTCGTTCCGCGGCATCGACGGCGGCGCCGGCGACATCGGCCACATCCGGCTGCACGACCGGCCCGACGCGCTGTGCATGTGCGGCTCCTACGGCTGCCTCGCCGCCGTGGCCAGCGGCGGCGCCCTCGCCAGGGAACTGTCGGGCCTGGGCCTCGACGTCACCACCGCGACCGACGTCAAGGCGCTCCTGGACCAGGGCCACCCCGACGCGGTCCGGCTCGCCCGGCAGGCCGGCCGCCGGGTCGGCGAGGTCCTCGCCACCGTCGTCACCCTGCTCAACCCCGGCGTCCTGATGCTCGCCGGAGACCTCGCCGGGATCCCCTTCATGACCGGCGTCCGCGAACTGCTGTACCAGCGCGCGATGCCGCGCACCACGGCCCACCTGAGCGTCGTCACCTCACGGCTCGGCGAACACGCGGGCCTGATCGGCGCCGCCGCCATGGTCGTCGACGTCCTCTACGCGCCGCAGCGCGCCGACGCCCGCCTGCGGGCGCTCACCGCGGCCGCCCCCTCCGCACCGAAGCCACAGGAAGAACAGTGACCGAGACCGCCGCATGGACCCACGACCCCGTCCGGGTCGGACTCGTCGGCGCGGGCCCCTGGGCCCGCGCCATGCACGCCCGGATGCTCGCCGCGGGGCCCGAGACCCGGCTCACCGCCGTCTGGGCCCGGCGCACCGAGGCGGCCCGGGAGACCGCCGCGCCCTACGGGGCCCGGGTGGCGGCGGACTTCACCGAACTGCTCGGCCACTGCGAGGCCGTGGCGTTCGCGGTCCCGCCCTCCGTCCAGGCCGAGCTGGCGCCGCTCGCGGCCGAGGCGGGCAAGGCGCTGCTGCTGGAGAAGCCGCTCGCCCTGGACCTCACCGCGGCCGAGCGCCTGGTGGACGCCGTCGACGCGGCGGGCGTCGTGACACAGCTCGTCCTGACCAAGCGGTACCACCCGCAGACCCGGCGGTTCATCGAGGAGGCGCGGCGGCTCGACGTCACGGGCGCCCGCTCCTGCTACCTGCACGGGGCGTTCCTCGGCGGTGACTTCGCGACGTCCTGGCGCCTGGAGCACGGTGCCCTCTACGACCTCGGCCCCCACCTGCTCGACCTGCTGGACGCGGCCGTCGGACCCGTGGCCGACCTCCGCGCGACCGGTGACTCCCGCCGCTGGATCGAGCTGACGTGCGAGCACGAGAACGGCGCGGTGAGCCAGGCCTCCCTGTCGGGCACGGTCGCCCGGGAACGCTCCCTGACCCGCGTCGAGCTCTTCGGCCCCGGCCCCGAACTCGTCTACGACACGGCGGGGATCGACCACGACGAGTGCTGGCCGGTCCTGCGCCGCGAATTCGCCGAGGCGGTCCGGGCGGGCCGCTCCGGGGAGCTGGACGCGCACCGGGGGCTGCGGCTGCAACGGCTGCTGGACCGGGCCGCCAGCAGGTGACCGCCGGCCACGGACGCCTGGCCGGACATTCCCCGGCAGGCCCCGTGGCCGCTACCGCGTCCGCACGTCCGCGCGCAAAGAATCGTGGTCCGAGAACGCGCTGGACCGCACCCGGTGGTCGCGGGCGGTGAGACCGCGCAGGAAGACGTAGTCGAACTTGCTCCGCCAGTCGGTGGTCGTCTCGCAGGTGCCGCCGTGGGACGCCGGGCGGCACGCCGGGTCCGCGTCCGTGGCCAGCGCCCACATCGGGGCCAGTTCGGGAGCGTCCGGCACGGCGTTGAAGTCGCCGAGCACGATAGCGCGGTCGTACCGGGCGACCGCCGGGGCCAGGACGCGGACCTGGCCCGCCCGGACCTCCGGCTGCCTGCGCTCGGCGAGGTGCGTGTTGAAGACGCGGACGGGCCGGCCGCCCACCTCCGTGGTCACGGCCAGGTACCCGCGGTCCTCGGTGCCGCCGTCGGGGTACTCCACGAGCACACGGCCGGAGACCGGCCCCGCCGAGAGGATCGCCTGACCGTACGCGCCGGGACGCCACGGCAGTCCGCCGCAGCGGCTCCACTTCCGCAGGACCGTCCCGTACGCGACGTCGTAGACCAGGCCGTAGTACTTCTCCAGGTACTCCCGGATCTCCTCGACGTCGCGTACACACGCCTCTTGCAGCCCGAACACCTGCGGCGCGTAGGCGGCGATCTCCGCGGCCCGGCCCAGGTTGTGCCCGGCGCGGCCACAGGGGTTGCAGATGTTCCAGGTCAGTACCCGGCCCGGCACGATGCCGGTGGCGGCGCCGGCGGGGAGCGCCGGGGCCTCCGCGATCAGCGCGCCGCCGGGCGCGCTGGGGCCGACGAGCACGACGCAGACCGCGGCCATGACGGCCGCGAGCAGCCGCGGGCTCCGTCCGGGCACCCTTGCCTCCCCGCGGTGACGGACCGGCCGGGCCGCCCCCGGCCGTCTCCGTGCACGAGGGTAGGCGACGCGGTGCCGGCGGACCTGTCCGGGCCGGGGGTTGCCCGCCGCCCCGCACCGACGCCGGTCACGGACGGTGCAACCGCAAGGTCACGGCGGCCGCGCCGAGCGCCGGCACCTCGACCGGGACGCCTCACAGGAAGTGCTGCACAGCCCGGGTCGCCGTCTCCGCGGCCCGGAACGACAGCGGGCGCTTCGCCCACCGGCCGGGGTCCACCGCCCGGCTGTGGGAGACGTCGGTCTCGTAGTCGGCGTCCAGGGCGGCGGTGAACTCCGGGTCCAGGACGGCGAGCATGACTTCCTCGTCGTGGTCGAGGGAGCGCCGGTTGAGATTGGCCGAGCCGATGAGCGAGGCCGTGCCGTCCACGGTGACGATCTTGCAGTGGAGCATGGTCCGCTGGTACTCGCGCACGGTCACCCCGCACTCCAGCAGCCGCTGGTAGTGGTGGCGTCCGGCGATCCGGCTGATCTTCTTGTCGGTGTACGGGCCGGGCACCAGGAGCTCGACCTCGACGCCGCGCCGGGCGGCGGCGCAGAGCAGTTCGACGAAGCGGTCGTCGGGCGAGAAGTAGGCGGTGGCCAGCCGCAGGCGCCGCTCGGCGGACTCGATCGCCACGCGCAGCAGCGTCTGGATGTCCTGCCAGCCGAGGCTGGCCGATCCGCGCACCACCTGCACGACGGCGTCGCCCTTCGGCTCGTGCTCGGTGAACCGGTCGCGCTCGTCGAAGAGTTCGTCATGGCACTCCGCCCAGTTCTGGGCGAACGCCGCGCAGATCCCGTCCACGGCCGGGCCCTGGACCAGCACATGGGTGTCCCGCCACTCGTGCGGGCCGCGGGCGTCGCCGCACCACTCCTCGGCGATACCGACGCCGCCGGTGAACGCGGTCACCTCGTCGACGACGAGAACCTTGCGGTGACAGCGGTGGTTCTGCTTGAACGGCGACAGCAGCAACGGCTTGCGGAACCAGGCGACATGGACACCCGCCTCCTCCATCAGGACGAGAAGGTCCTGTTCGATGGTGCGGCTGCCGAACGCGTCGAGCAGCAGCCGGACCCGGACGCCCGCGCGCGCCCGCTCGGCGAGGGCCTGGGCGAACTCGCGGGCTATCTCGCCCTGCCAGTAGACGAAGGTCATCATGTCGACGGTGTGCCGGGCCTCGCGGATCGCGCTCAGCATGGCCGGGAAGATCTCGTCACCGTTGCGCAGGGGCGTGAGCTTGTTCCCCTCGGTGGCGGCGATGCCGATGAGGCGCTCCATGCGGCGGCGCAGGCGCTGACACCCTTCGGCACCGGGTCTCCCGGACGTCTGTTCGGGTGCGGTGGCCGTGGTGGTGGCAGACATGTGTTTCTCCAGGTGGGAGCGGAGGCTGGCGCGCCTCCGCATGCCCCGTCACGTCGTGTTCACACCTCGGTCACCGTGCCGAGCCGGGCGCCGTTCCGGCGGAAGGCGCGCGGTGCACCAAGAGGTCGACGGCCGTCCTCAGCCGCGTCAGGTAGACCTCTCGTGACGTGACCTGATGCTTGAGGCCGATCGACGTACTGATCAGCGTCTGCGCGACCAGGACGGCTCTCTTGCGCCCGCACTCGGCGGCGAGCGCGTCCGTGACCAGCTCCTCGAAGCGGCGCCGGGTGGTCTCGGCGATCTCTCCGAGCAGGTGCGGATTGTCCGCGACGACCTCGGGGACGTCACCGGCCGCCGGGCCGACGTACCGCCCCGCCCAGTGGTCGAACGCCTCGACGAGACGTTCCGCGAGCGGGCTCGTGGCCCGGGTGCGGCCGCCGGGCGAGCCGCTGCCGGCGGTCAGGACCTGTTCGACCGCCATGATGTCCCGCTCCAGCGCCTGGGTGGCCGCGGCACGGAACAGCGCCTCCTTCGACGAGAAGAGGAAGTACAGCCCGGGCCGGGAGATGCGCGCCGCCCGCGCCACCTCGTCCATCGAGGTCTTGCGATAGCCATAGCGCGCGAACGTGGTCATGGCGGAGTCCAGGACCAGGGTCCGGCGGTCGGTCTCCGCGTCCACCGAAGGATCGCCGACGTCAGAGCTGCTCATGGGGCGAGCATACGAGCAGACGCCGCACTATACGAATAGCGTCCAATCTGTATAGTTGCGCGTCATGGCCTACCGACCGCGCATCACCACGCCCTTCACCGCCACCAGCACCGCGGACGAGGTGCTCCGCGGTGTCGATCTCACCGGTCTCCGGGCGGTCGTGACGGGAGCCTCCTCCGGGATCGGCCGCGAGACGGCTCGCGCGCTGGCCGCTGCCGGGGCGCAGGTGACGCTCGCCGTCCGGGACACGGACGCGGGGGAGGACGTCGCCGCGGCGATCGCGGGGACCACCGGCGGCAGCCGGCCCCGTGTCGTCCCTCTGGACCTCGCCGACCAGGCCACGGTCGCCCGCTTCGTGGACGCGTGGGAGGGTCCGCTGCACCTGCTGGTCAACAACGCGGGTGTGGTCACCGGTGGCCTCGAACGGACGCGCGAGGGCTGGGAGGTGCAGTGGGCGACGAACCATCTCGGCCACCTCGCCCTGGCCGTCGGTCTGCGCCGTGCCTTGGCCCGGGGGGCGGCGGACCGTGGTGGCGCGCGGATCGTCGCCGTCAGTTCGACCGCGCACATGCGGTCCGGCATCGACCTGGCCGACCCGCACTTCGAGCATCACGCCTACGACCCGCAGATCGCCTACGCCCGGTCGAAGACGGCCAACTCCCTCTTCGCCGTGGAGGCGACCCGCCGCTGGGCCCGCGACGGCATCGTGGCCAACGCGGTGAATCCGGGCGGGGTCGCGACAGGCTTGCAGCGCCACTTCACCCCGCGGCAGAAGGCATCCCTCGACGCGGCCGAGGCCGCCGGGGTCTTCACGTACAAGACGGTCGAGCAGGGGGCGGCCACCAGTGTCGTCGCGGCCGTCGCACCGGAGTTCGCCCGCTCCGGCGGCCACTACCTCGACGACGGGCAGGAGGCGTACACCGTGCCGGACGACGCCGACCTCGCGCAGCATCCGCACGGCGTCAAGGAGTGGGCCCTCGACCCCGACGCGGCCGAGCGCCTGTGGGACGTCTCCGCACAGCTGCTGCGCCTCTGACGCCCGGCGCCCGCCCGGTCACGTAGGCGGGCGAGGCGGGACGGTCAGGCGGCGTGGCCTTTGCCCGTACGCAGCAGACCGTCGACCCCGCGCAGGAACGTCGCGGAGATCAGCGCCGGGTCGAAGAGGCAGCCGGCGGCCATGGCGCCGTCCCGCAGCATGACGAAGTGCCGGCCCGCCTCGTCGGCGGGGGCGCAGCCGGCCTGCCCCAGCAGGTGCGTCGCGGTATCCAGGAACCACTGCCGATGCGCGAGGACCGTCCGGTGGACCGGGTGGTCCGCGTCCGGATACTCCGCTGCCGCATTCAGGAAGGCACAGCCGCGGAACCCGGAGGACCGGATGCCGCCGGCGATGGACCGGCTCACGCCCCGCACCGCGTCGGCGGCCGTGACTGCCCCGGCCCTACCCGCGGCGACCTGCTCGCGGATGCCTTGATCGGCCTGCTGGAGGTAGGCGAGGATCAGCTCCTCCTTGCCGGTGAAGTGGCGGTACAAGGTGGCGCGCGTGACCTGAGCCTCCGCGAGAACCCGGTCCACGCCGACGGAGTGGATGCCCTCGGTGTAGAAGATGCGGGTCGCCGTGGAGAGCAGCCGGGCCCGCGCCTGCGACGTGCTCCCGTCTCGCGTGCTCGTACCCATGCGGCCAGCGTAACAGCGAACGGGGAAGAACGTTCGGTCTCATGATGTCCACGGGTCTCGGGCGCCCCCGACGCGCGCTTGCCTTCAAGCGCTTGAAGTATGTTCTGCTCCCTGCATGACGGATTTCTCCATCCAGGACGCCGCCCGGCGCAGCGGGCTGAGCGAACCGACCCTGCGCTATTACGAGGACATCGGGCTGATCGGGCCGGTCGGCCGCGACGCGAGCAGCGGCCACCGGCGCTACCGCGAGGGGGACCTCGACGAGCTCCAGGCCCTCGCGTGCCTGCGCGCGGTCGGCATGAGCATCGAGGACATGCGCACCTATCAGGCCAACCGGACCCGCGGACGGTCCGCCGCCGCCGAACAGCGCGATCTGCTGCTGCGCCACGCCGACCGCGTGACGGCGGAGATCGCCGCCCAGCACGCCCGGCTCACCTATCTGCGGGAGAAGGCCGCGCTCTGGGACGCCCGCGACCGCGGCGACACCGCGGCGGAGGCGGAGGCGACACGGCGTTCCCTCGACGCGGCGGAGCGGCTGGAGGTGGCGCGATGAGCCCGGTCCTGGTCACCGGCGGCTCCGGCTATCTCGGCAGCCACCTGGTCGCCTCGCTCCTGCGGGCCGGAACGGAGGTGCGGACGACGGTACGTTCGCCCGACCGGGCGCAGGAGCTGCGGGCTGCCGTGCGCCGCGGCGGCGCCGACGACGCGGGGCTGGAGATCGTCACGGCGCACCTGCTGTCCGACGACGGCTGGACCGCTGCCCTGGCCGGCTGCGAAGAGGTGCACCACGTGGCCTCACCCATCCCGGTCGCCCAGCCCGACGATCCTGACGAGTTGATCGTGCCCGCCCGCGAGGGGACTCTGCGGGTGTTGCGCGCGGCACGCGACGCGGGGGCCCGGCGCACCGTGCTCACCTCGTCGTTCGCGGCGGTCGGTTACACGCCCAAACCCGGCGCCGAGTACACCGAGGACGACTGGACGGACCCGGACACCCCCGCTCTCGCCCCCTATCCCCGGTCGAAGGCGATCGCCGAGCGCGCCGCGTGGGAGCTGATGGAGCGCGAGGGCGGTGACACCGAACTCGTCGTGGTCAACCCGACGGGCATCTTCGGCCCGACTCTGACGACGACGCTCGGCTCCTCGATGCACCTGGTCAAGGCGATGCTCGACGGGACGATGGCCGTCGCGCCACGCGCCCGCTTCGGCGTCGTCGACGTACGCGACGTGGCGGAACTGCACCTGCGCGCGATGGCCACGCCCGCGGCGGCGGGCCGGCGGTACCTTGCTGTCGCCGACGGCCCCTCGCTGAGCTTCGTCGAACTGGCCGGCATCCTGCGCGCCCGCCTCGGCCCGCTCGCCGCGCGGACCCCCGAACACGAGGCGCCGGGCGCGCCCCTGCCCCGTCCGGTCATCCACAACGACCGGGCCCGCGAGGAACTCGGCTGGCGACCGCGCCCCGCCGCGACGACGATCGTGGAGACGGCGGAGTGCCTACGGGACCTGGGGTTCCTGGAGGTTGGCGGACGGTGACGGTTGTGCTGACCCAACTGGGTTGGTGCAAAGGGTAGTTGCGGCTGGATCCATCGCGTCGCCGCACGCCTCGTCCAGTCTGGCCACCCGGCTGACGATGGCGTCGGCGATGCTTTCCGCGGGCCAGGGGAAGATGCGGGTCACGGCCTGCTGGTGGGCGAGGCCGTGCAGGCAGACCCAGAGGGTCACGGCGTCCGCCTCCGGGTCGGTGGCCGCCGATCGTCCCGCCGCGACGCAGGCGGCGAGTGTGTCGGCGAGAAGGCGCAGCGCGCCCGCGCCGAGCGTGGTCAGCTCCTCCTCCGTGAGGCGCTCGGTGCGGGGCTGCAGGTCTGGCTGCGGGACCTCAAGACCGCGGCGGAGGCGCGTGCCGGCCATTGATCCGACGCCGGAGGCCGCGTTACCCGCTGTCTCGCGCCTTCTCCGGGCGACCAGTTCACCTGTGTTGCCGGTGAAGGCCGGGCCGGTGTGACGGCGGACAGGCCGGCGTGAGGGTGGGCCGGTAGGGTCACGTCTTCATGAGCGAGTCCTTCTACCACCGCACCGGTCCTCGTACGTTCAAGCCGACGCCCGCCACCGAGAGCCCCTGGGACCGGTCCCTCCAGCACGGCGGCCCGCCCTCGGCCCTGCTGCTTGGCGAGATCGAGCGGACCTTGGACGGGCACGGGCGGATCACGTCGGCGCAGATCGACTTCCACGGGGCCATTCCGCGCGAGACCGGCGAGGTCGCCGTACGTACGCTGCGTCCCGGCCGCCGGGTCCGGCTCGACGCGGCCACCCTGACCGTCGGCGGACGGGTGGTGGCCGAGGCCAGATGCTGGTCGATGGCGACAAGTGCGGGCGCCGACAAGCGGGTCGAGCACGCGGCGGCCCCCTTGCCCGGCATCCCCGATCCCGTGCCCGGTCCGCCCTTCCCCGGCTTCCCGGAACCCTGGCACTACCCCGACGCGATCGACTGGCGGCCCGTGACCGGCGGCGGGGGCCGGTCCGGTCCGGCCGTGGTGTGGACCCGCGTCAAGGTTCCGGTGGTCGCGGGAGAGGCGCCGACCCCGCTGCAACGGCTGGCCGTGGTCGCCGACTCGGCCAACGGCCTCTCCCGCGAACTCCCGCTGGACTCCCACCTCTTCGTCCCCACCGCCCTGCACCTGAACCTGCACCGGCACCCGCACGGCGCATGGGTCCTGCTGGACGCCCGCACCTCACTGTCCGGCGACGGAATCGGCACCACCCACACGGACCTCTGCGACACCACGGGCACGCTGGGCACCGCCGGTCAGCCGCTACTGGTCCAACCCCGCGGCGCAGCGCGGTAGTTGGCGGACAGGGCGGCAGGCGCCCATGCCTCAGTCGATACAGAACTCGTTGCCCTCGATGTCCAGCATCGGGATGCACGCGTCGCTGCCGTCGTACAGCGTGCGCACGTGCACCGCCCCGAGCGGCACGAGGCGCGCGCGCTCGGCCTCCAGCGCGGCCAGCCGCTCCTCGCCCACGAGTCCGGTGCCGACGCGCACGTCGAGATGGACCCGGTTCTTGGCCGCCTTGCCCTCGGGGACGCGCTGGAAGTACAGGCGCGGTCCGTCCCCCGACGGGTCGACGCAGGCGAACCACGCGTCGCGCCGCTCGGGCGGCTGCGCCTCCTTGTACGCCTCCCACGTCGCGAACCCCTCGGGCGGCGGCGGCACGACGTACCCCAGGACCTCGCACCAGAAGAGGGCGAGGCGCTCGGGTTCCGCGCAGTCGAAGGTGACCTGGAACTTCCTGATCGACGTCATCGGGTCACCGTAGGAGGCTCCGTCCTGCGGCGAAACCCCGAATCCGGGGGAGCGGGACCCCGAACGTGGCGCGGGGGAGGGCCGTTCACTCCGCCTCGCCGGGGGTGTGACCCATGGTTGTGCAACCGTGCCCTGACGCGCCCTTCGGTCGCGCCGCGTCGGGGAGCTACCGTGTCTTCTCACGAGGTTGTGCCGACGGAGAGGAAGACGTGCCAGAGAACCGCGACGGTGCCGGAGCAGACCGGCTGACCGTCACCGCCGCCGCCGACGGCGACGCATGCGTCATCACGGTGAGCGGAGAGATCGACCACGACACCGGCACGCCCCTGCGGGAGGCGTTGCTGGACGCCACGATCGCGGAGACCCCGCACGTACTCGTGGACTTCAGCGACGTGACCTTCCTGGACTCCAGCGGTCTGAACATCCTGCTGAGCGCCCACCGCAACGCCACGGACGCGGGCGGCTGGCTCCGGCTGGCCGGGACCAACGCGAACGTGCTGCGAATTCTGCAGATCGTCGGCGTGGACACCATCATCGGCCTCTACCCCACGGTGCCGGCTGCGCTCGCCTGACGCCGCCAGGGGCGCGCCCCACCGCGATCGGCCCCAGCCGGCAGGCCGGGCCGAACCACCACCCGGCACCCGCCGATCGAGCTGCTGTCGGCACGGGCCCGTTCCTGCGCTGACCCGCCGGTCGAGGTGCTGCCCGCGCGGACCCGTTCCTGCGCCTCCCTAGGTGCTGCCCGCACGGGCCTCGGCCCTGCGCCCACCCGCTGACCGGGGTGCTGCCCCCACGGGCCCGGCCCTGCGCTCGGCCCATGGGCCGGTCCTACACCGACCCGCCGGCCTAGGTGCTGCCCGTACGGGCCTCGGACTTGCGTCCCTCGCCGGTCTAGGTGCTGCCCCCACGGCCTCGCCCTGCGCTCGGTCCATCGATCGAGGTGCTGCCCGCGCGGACCCGTTCCTGCACCGGCCGAGATCCTGCCCGCACAGGCCCGTTCCTGCGCCCACCCGCCGGCCGAGGTGCTGCCCCCACGGGCCCGGCTCTGCGCTCGGCCCATCGATCGAAGGTGCTGCCCACAGACCCGGTCCTGCGCCCACGCGCCCTCCGAGATGCTGCCCGCACGATCCCGGCCCTGCGCCCACCCGCCGGCCTAGGTGCTGCCAGCCCGGGCCCCGTCCTGCTCCACCCCCCCCCCCCG
Organism: Streptomyces sp. NPDC006552; assembly: GCF_040611655.1. Lineage (NCBI taxonomy): Bacteria > Bacillati > Actinomycetota > Actinomycetes > Kitasatosporales > Streptomycetaceae > Streptomyces > Streptomyces sp. NPDC006552. Next base: position 30,842 of record NZ_JBEXOS010000056.1, on the reverse strand, counting down.
GCCGAGACGCCGCCTCCCCCCGGACCCCGCCCTCAGACGGCCGAGCGCAGATAGGCCAGTGCCATGTCCAGCGCCGCCTCCAGGTGCAGAATGCTGCCGGTGGCCATCAGGATGGTCACGCCCCCCTGGATCGCGGCCACGACCGCGGCCGCCGCGCGGTCCGCGTCCAGCCGCCGCCCCACCGCGCCGCTCTCCTGCATGCGCCGGACACCCGCGCTCAAAGCCGCCTGCCACTGCGTGATCAGCCGGGCGGTCAGCTCCTGGGCGGCCGGGGTCGTCCGGCCCAGTTCGGTGATGAGCACACCCAGCGGGCAGTTGACGCCCTGCAGCTCGTAGCGGCGTAAGACGGCGTCACGCCACTCCTGCCACGCCTGCCACGTGCTCAGATCGCTCAGGTGGGGTTCCTGGTCGGTGAGGACGCGGTCGGCCTCGCGGGCCGCCACCGCCAGCAGCAACTCCTCCTTCCCGCCGGGGAAGTAGTGGAAGATCTGGCTCTTGCTCGTCGAGGTGCCGGCGCGGATGTCGTCGAGCGTGGCAGCCGAGGCGCCCCGCTCCCGGATGATCTGCGCGGCGCCTTCCACGATGCGGTCCCGTGTAGCCGCGCCCTTACGGGTCAGACGCTGTTCCCCTGCCGTGTGGCTGACCATGCGGCCGCTGCCTCCTGTCGGGTTTCTGGACTTCAGAGTCCATTTTACGGGGAGGGCACCTCGTGTGCGGACCTCACCCCAGCCCGCGCGGCGCCGCCGGCGAACGACGCGCTCAGGGTGCGGGATCCGTGCGCAGATGCGCGGCGCCCGAGCGGACCGCCCAGCCGAAGACCGCGAACGCGGCGGCGCCGACCACCAGGGAGTCGTACGGTGCCGGCAGGTGTCCGGAGCCGCCGAACGTGCCGAGCCAGGACAGCAGGGTCAGCGCCGCCAGGATGCAGACGAGCCAGGCCCCGTGACGCAACTCCCTGAGCACCGGACCGCCGCCCGGCCCGCGGCGCTGGAACAGGAAGAGCGGGACACCGACGAGGACGAGGGGCAGGGCCAGCCGGAGGTCGTCCCAGCCGGACCAGTAGACGAACTCGATCGCCACCGCGAAGCTGACCGGCGCGATCCAGCGCACCCCGGGCATATGGCCGTCCGCGAGCGGCATGCCCCGCTCCCGGTCGTGCGCGCGGAAGGACGCCACGGCCACCGCCGAGGCCGCGTAGATGAGCAGATACATGTCTCCCATCACGCTCACGATGTCCTGCCAGCCGCCGAACGGCAGCATGAACACGACGATCACCGCGAGGTTCAGCACGAGTGCGCGCCGTGCGCTGCCGGACCGGGGGTCGATCCGCATGAAGAAGCGGGGGAGCAGCCCGTTCTTCGCGAGGGCATACGTGTGGCGGGCGTCGATCGCCACACCCACATAGGCGGAGCCGCCGGGGGAGACCACCGCGTCCGCGTAGAGCAGCGTGGCCAGCCAGTGCAGGTTGAGGACGAGGGCGAGCTGGCCGAACGGCGACTCGAAGTTGACTCCCTGCCAGCCGTGCGCGAGCAGCGAGTCGGGCACCGTGTAGAGGAAGGCGAGTTGCAGACCGAGGTAGACGAGGACCGCGAGGCCGATGCCGGCGAGGACGGCGGCGGGAACGTTGCGCCGCGGATTGCGGGCCTCGCCGGAGAAGTCCAGCGGCGCCTGGAACCCGTTCACGGAGTACACGATCCCGCCGCCGGCGAGGGCGGTGAGGCAGGCCGCGTACCCGTAGGGGGCGAACCCGCCGTGGTCCGTCAGGCGGCCACCGTGGGTGCCGGACAGGAACAGGGCGACCACCGTGAGGACCGGCACGACGACCTTGAACACGGAGACCAGGTTGTTCACGCGCGCGAACATGCGCACCGCGAACCAGTTCAGCGCGGTCAGCAGCACGCTCAGCGCCGTCGCGACGCCCAGACCGGACGCGGTGAGGGTGCCGCCGTGGTAGAGCCCGGGCACGTAATGGGCGGCGTACTGCATGATCGCGCTGATCTCCGCCGCGGTGCCGCCCACCGAGAGCAGGACGGACCAGCCGACGACCGTGCCGACCAGGCGGCCGTTCGCGTACAGCGGCCAGCGGACCGTACCGCCGCCTTCCGGCCTGGTCGCGCCGAGTTCGACCATGACCAGGGCCACCAGAGCGCAGAGCAGCCCCGCCGCGACCCAGGAGAGGAGGGCCGCGGGCCCGGCGGTCTGGGCCGCGTACATGGCGGCGAACAGCCAGCCGGAGCCGAGGATGTTGGAGAAACCGATCGCGGTCAGCGCCCAGAACCCGAGATCCTTGCGCAGCCGGCTCTCCTCGGTACGGACGTCCGGGGCACCGGCGGTCCGGGCCGGCTGTTCCTGCGCCACGTGGCGCACCTCCTCGACGATCACGGGGTGAGGGGGACAGGGTGTCACGAGCGCGGTCGCCTCGGCTCGACCGCGGCCCGGTCCGCGCCGCCCGGGGACCGTCCGCGGGCCGCCGCCCGGTCACGGCGTCGACCGCACCACGGACAGAGCCGCGCAAACCGAGCGGGCCCGCCGGGAACAGCCGGTCCGGTCGGCACTGTTGCATCCAGCGAGGCACCGGCGTCGCCCGGGCGGGAAGAAACGGGGACCACGAGGTCGTCCGCCCGGCGGGGGCCGGGCCTGCGGGTGCGTGGTACGTCTGCCGCGCGCCTGGACCGAGACGTGTTTTTCCGCAGGAGGACTGTTCCATGACTGACCGGCCCTTGACGCTCATGGCCGTGCACGCCCACCCCGACGACGAAGCCACCAGCACCGGCGGGGTCCTCGCACGGTACGCGGCCGAGGGCATCCGCACGGTGCTCGTGACGTGTACCGACGGCGGCTGCGGTGACGGACCGGGAGGCAGCAAGCCGGGCGACCCCGGCCACGATCCCGCGGCCGTCGCCCGGATGCGCCGCCAGGAACTGGAGGAGAGCTGTGCCGTCCTGAAGATCAGCGATCTGGAGACGCTGGACTACGCCGACTCCGGGATGATGGGCTGGCCGAGCAACGACGCCCCCGGGTCCTTCTGGCGGACCCCCGTCGCCGAAGGCGCCGCCCGCCTCGCGGAACTCATGCGCGCGTACCGGCCCGACGTGGTCGTCACCTATGACGAGAACGGCTTCTACGGCCACCCCGACCACATCCAGGCCCACCGCATCACGATGGCGGCGCTGGAGCTGACCGAGCTGACTCCGAAGGTCTACTGGACGACCATGCCCCACTCGGGGATGCGGCGGTTCGGGGAGATCATGCGCGAGTTCCAGGAGGACATGCCGGAGCCGGACCCCGCCGAGACGGCCGCGATGGCCGAGATCGGTCTCCCCGACGACCAGATCACCACGTGGGTCGACACCACCGCGTTCAGTGACCAGAAATTCGATTCGCTCGCCGCGCACGCCAGCCAGGGCGAGAACATCTTCTTCCTCAAGATGGGCAAGGAGAGGTTCGGCGAGCTGATGGGCACGGAGACGTTCCTGCGGGTCAAGGACGCCACCGGCGCGCCCGTTCCCGAGAACGACCTTTTCGCCGGCCTCCGCTGAGGCTTCTTGCGCTGACCAGACGCGCACCGGTCGAGTACGTCGACCGGTGCGCGTCTTTTCGTGTCCGGTGCGCGCTTCTTCGCACCGCCGCACCCCGGTCGCGCACGCGACCCGGCCGACTGCCGAAAGCCGTATAGGAAACGCCTATATCCCCTGCTCACTATTGGTCTTTGCCGCCCCGTCCCGGCCGAACCTACGGTGAGACACGGCTCGCCGAGGAGAACAGCACCGCGCATTCCCATCATGCGTCCGTCGCACGGAAATGCATTTCCGTCTCTCTCCTCTCCGGCGGCCGAACCGAACCGAAGCGAAGGACATTTCATGCGAGAGTTCGAAGGAAAGCGCGCCGTCGTCACGGGCGGCTCGCGGGGCATCGGCGCGGCCGTCGTGCGCGGGCTCCTGGAGGCGGGCGCCGAGGTCCTCACGACCGCCCGGTCCGAGGCGAGCACTGTGCCGCGGGGCGCCGCTTTCGTGGCGGCCGATGTGCGGACCCGGGCCGGTGCGGAAGCCGTCGCCGAGGCCGCCCTGAAGACGCTCGGCGGTGTGGACATCCTGGTCGACAACGCGGGCGGAGCGGGGCCCTACCCGGAGGCCCTGTCCATCCCGGACGAGGAGTGGCAGGACCAGCTGAACCTGAACTACCTGGCGGCGGTGCGCCTGGACGCACTGCTGACCCCCGGGATGCGGGAACGGCGTTCGGGCGCGGTCGTGCACGTCTCCTCGGCCGCCGTCCCCGTGGCGTTCCCGCCGTTCCTGCACTACACGGCGGCGAAGGCGGCGCTGCGGAACTACAGCCGGGGCCTCGCGCTGGAGCTGGCCCCGTCCGGGGTCCGGGTCAACGCGGTGTCCCCCGGCAGGACCGCCACTCCCGGTGGCGAGGCGACGCGGGAGCAGTGGGCGACCCTGAGCGAGGGGCCGGGCCAGGACACCACGACCCCTCCGCTGGGGCGGGACGGGCGGCCCGAGGACATCGCCGACGCGGTGCTGTTCCTCGCATCGGACCGGGCGAGCTGGGTGACCGGGCAGAACCTGACGGTGGACGGCGGTGAGTTCCCCCTCGGCTGAGTCCGAACGCCCTTGATACGAAACCCCGTTGTAGACACCACCTAAGGCGGCGTGCTCTCATGCCCGAGACCTCACGCGCGGGGCCCCTGGAGTCCAGCGGCGGCCGCACGCGTCGGGCCCCATGGCAGGGGCGGTGCCGTCCGCCCCCGGGAGAACGGAGTTTCGTATGAGAGCCGCATGGCTGTTCCGGCCGCCCCGGCAGCGTGGACGCGCACGTCCGCGGGTGGGCGTCGTCGCCGGCCTGGCCGTGGTCGCCGCCACGACGCTCACCGGGGCCGGGGCCCCGGCCGCCGCGGCCCACGGCGGACCCGGCCACCGCATCCCGACCGTCTCGGCCGGGGACGCCCGCTTCCAGATCCTCTCGCCGACGCTCATCCGCACCGAGTACGCGGGCGACGAGAAGTTCACCGACGACCCGACGTTCAACGCGATCGGCCGCAGTGGTTTCACGCCGACCCCGTACACCTCCACGACGTCCCGCGGCTGGCTCACGATCAGGACGAGCGGCATGAGCCTGCGCTATCGCGTCGGCTCGGGGCCCTTCGACGCCGCCAACCTCTCCGTGCGCCTGACGGCGGGCGGCGCGCCCGTGACCGCCGCGCCCTGGCAGCGTCTCGTCTGCGCGGTCGGTGCGCTGTGCGAGGCCGAGGACCTCCGGCTCGACGGCGTCTCCAGCGCCGCCGACCACCAGGGCCACACCGGCCCCGGGTTCGCCGCCGGCTTCGAGAGCACCGGTGGTTCGCTGTCGTCTGACATCGATGTCAAGACCGCGGGGAGCTACGACTTCGCACTGCGGTACGCCAACTCCGCGGGCGGGGACGGCAAGACGACGACGCGCACCCTGACCCTCACCGTCGACGGCGGCGCGGCGCAGACCGTCTCACTGCCGCCCACGGCCGACTGGGACAGCTGGGACCTGGCCACCGCCGGCGTCCGGCTCGGCGCGGGGCACCACACGATCGCCCTCACCCGGACCGCGGGCGACTCCGGCTCCGTCAACATCGACAGCGTCGCGCTGGTCGAGGCGGGCGCCGCCTACCCGTCCGCCACCACGACGGCGATCAGGAACTGCCTGGCCGGGACGGGTTGCGAGGCCGAGACCGCGCGGTTCGGCGGCACCGCGGCCGGCGCCACGGACCACAAGGGATACGCGGGCAACGGCTTCGTCGCCGAGCTGAACCAGGGATCGAGCCTGACGACCCACGTGGTCGGCGTGCCCGCCGACGGCGTCTACACCCTGCGGGTGCGGTACGCCAACGGCAGCGGGGGCGACGGCCTGCACCAGAAGCGCTCGGCCACCGTGCGCGCCGGCGGCGCGGACCCGGTCGTCCTCGACCTGCCCGCGACGCGGGACTGGGACGACTGGCGGACGGCGTCCGTGCCCGTCGCCCTTAGGGCGGGCGCGTCCGACATCACGCTCGGCTGTCCGGAACAGACCAGCTGCCACATCAACGTGGACACCCTGTCCGTGGCGGCCCCGGAGGACCCGGCGCCCGCGCCCCACATCGCCCTCGGCGGCTACCGCCGCGGTCTCGACGGGGTGAGCGGCGCCGGCGACGCACCCGTCACGACGCCGGGCCTGCTCCAGCGGGACGGCTGGTACCTGCTCGACGACACGCCCTCGGCGTTGTACGACACCGAGGCGAAGAAGGTCCGCCCGCGCCCCGAACACTCCGGGTCCGCCTACCAGGACGGCTACGTCTTCGGCTACGGGCACGCCTACAAGCAGGCCCTCGGCGACCTGGCCACGCTGACCGGTCCGCCCGCGCTGCTGCCCGCCTGGGCCTACGGCGTCTGGTACTCGGAGTACATCGACCGCACGGACGCCGACTACCGCACCAAGATCCTGCCGGCGTTCCGGTCCGAGGGCGTCCCGCTCGACGTCCTGGTGACCGACACCGACTACAAGGCCGTGAACGACTGGAGCGGTTGGGAGATCGACCGCACGAAGTTCCCCGACCCGCAGGGCTTCTTCGACTGGTCCGCGGCGCAAGGGCTGCACAACACGCTCAACGTGCACCCGAGCATCCTCGCCTCCGACCCGCAGTTCGCCCAGGCCCAGGCGACCGCCAAGGGCAAGCTCAGCAAGGGCGGTTGCGCCTCGGGCGCCAGTGCCGAGGACAACTGCTACACCTTCGACTTCGGCGACCCGGACCAGCTCAAGGCCTACATGAACCTGCACCGGACCATGGACGGCCAGGGCAACGACTTCTGGTGGCTGGACTGGTGCTGCGACGCGTCCCGCTCCTCGATGCCGGGCGTCTCCCCGGACGCGTGGATCAACCAGCAGTACGCCGACGCCACCGCCAGGACACTCGGCCGGGGCTTCGTCCTCTCCCGCGCCTACGGCTCCTTGCAGGCCGGCGGGTACAGCGGACAACAGGCGCTGGCCACGGGCCCCTGGGCGGACAAGCGCACCACCGTCCACTTCACCGGGGACACCTCGTCCACCTGGGGCATGCTGAAGTTCGAGGTCGGTTACACACCCGGCGAGTCCGCGGCGACCGGGATGGCCGCCGTCACCCATGACATCGGCGGCCACAACGACACGACCGGGCTGACCGGTTCGGAGACCTACGACGACAACGGCACGCCCCGCACCACGCACAAGCTCCCCGACGACCTGTACGCCCGCTGGGTCCAGTTCGGGGCCTTCCAGCCGGTGGACCGGCTGCACAGCAACCACAGCGACCGGCTGCCCTGGCAGTACGGCACGGCGGCACGGAAGTCGGCCGACGCCTTCCTCAACCTCCGCGAGAACCTGGTCCCCTACACCTACACGCTCGCCGAGGAGGCCCACCGCACCGGCCTGCCGATCGTGCGCCCCACCTACCTCGAGTACCCGGACGAGCCGCAGGCGTACGCCGCGGCGGACAGCGAGTACTTCTACGGTTCCGACGTCCTGGTCGCCCCGGTGACCACGCCCGGCTCCTCCGCCACCACCTCGGTGTGGTTCCCGCCCGGCCGGTGGACCGACTACTTCACCGGCAAGACCTACACCGGCGGCACCACCCACGAGGTCACCACCGGCCTCGACGCCATGCCGGTCTTCCTCAAGGCCGGCGGCATCCTGCCCACGCGCTCCCACAACGTCACCGACCACGACCGCAACCCCCTGACCGACGTCACACTCTCGATCGCGGGCGGAGCCTCAGGCTCGTACAGCCTCTACGAGGACGACGGGACGAGCGCACAGCCGGCCAAGAGCGCCACGACACGCATCCGGTACGACGAGAAGGGGACGCAGCGGACCGTGAGCATCAGCCCGGCCAAGGGATCTTTCCCCGGCCAGGTGAAGAACCGCAGCTGGACGCTGGCTCTGTCCGGCACCCGCGCCGCGCCCAAGGAAGTCACCGCGCGCGGGGTCCGGCTGGCCCCGGACGCGTACGACTGGGACCGCGCCACCGGCGTGCTGAGCATCAAGCTCCCGCGCCACAGCGTGCACGCGCCGATCACCGTGCACATCCGCTAGGGACGCCGCGGCGCCGGTGCTGGGCCACGGCCGCAGCACCGGCTCCGACCGCGGCCGCCCGAACTACGCGCCGTACGCGACGACGTCGGCCACGGAGGCGTTGCCCCCGCAGATCACCAGACCGAGCCGGGTGCGCGAACCCGTCTTGGCGAGGACGCGGCGGGCCGCCGGAAGGAGGCAGCCCGCCGCGGGCTCCGCCCAGACCTTGGCGTGCTCGGCAAGTTCGCGCACCCCCGCGAACGCCTCCGCCTCCGGCACGACCAGCACCTCGTCGACCAGCTCCCGCACCATCGTGTACGTCAGCGGGGAGACGGTGGGCGCGCCGAGCGTGCTGATCCGCGAATCCACGTCCACCGCCACCGGGCCGCCGGCGGCCAGCGCCTGCGTCATCGCGTCGGCGCCGGTCGTCTCCACTCCCCAGACCCGCACCTCCGGCCGCAGCGCCCGCAGCGCCGCCGCCACACCGGCGATCAGGCCGCCCCCGCCGATGGAGACGAGGACGTCCGTCAACGGGCCCGCGTCCGCGGCGAGTTCGAGACCCACGGTGCCCTGCCCGGCGATCACCACCGGGTCGGCGAACGGGTGCAGCAGCGTGTGCCCCTGCGCCGCCAGCCGCTCCATGAGCGCGAAGGCCTCGGCCATGGTCCCGGTCAGCCGGACGTCGGCGCCGGCGGCCCGGGCGGTCTCCACCGAACGGGCGGGCGCGGTGCGCGGCATGACCACCGTGGCCCGCACCCCGAGCGCGGCCGACATCTCGGCCACGGCGACCCCGTGATTGCCGCCGGAGACCGCGACCACGCCGGCGGCGCGCTGTTCGCCGGTGAGCGTGAGCAGCTTGGCGACCGCGCCGCGCGCCTTGAACGAGCCGCTGCGCTGCAGCAGTTCGAGCTTGACCGTGACGGGGACGCCGAGCAGCGCGGTCAATCCGGGGCTGGACAGCGTGGGGGTGCGCACCACGTGCTCCGCGATCCGCGCCGCGGCGGCCTCCAACTCCTCGACACCGACCACGGTCTCTCCCTCGCGTGCGCGCTGCGTCCTGTCCGACGGCACGATACGCGGACGCGCGCCGGGCGGCCGTCCGGGGTACGGACGCGGCAGCGGGTCCTGCGCCGCGGAGCCGTTGGGCGAGGTCCCGTCCGACTCCGCGGCACGGTGGCTAGTTGGCCGCATTGCCGCCGAGCATGGGCTGGCCCGCGGTCGAGACACCGACATCGGGGGCCATGAAGTAGCGGCCACCCGTCGTCGTCAGCTTCGTGCCCGCCGAGGGCAGGTACGTGAGCTGGCCGTCGTAGTTGTTCTCGCCGAACGAGCCGATCGTCAGGTCGGCCCGGCCGTCGCCGGTGACGTCGGTGAGCTTGACCTCGCTGCCGAAGCGGTCGCTCTTCTCGTCGGCGCCGGGGACACCGGCGGAGTTCTGCGAGAAGTACTGGATGTTCGACGTGGTGTCGATGCCCTGCGCCGAGCCGTAGAGCACGGTCACCGACCCGGTGTCCGTGACCCCGTCGATGTCCTCGAAGTCGGCGCCGACGACCAGGTCCAGGTAGTGGTCGCCGTTGATGTCGCCGAGGGAGAGCTCGCCGCCGAATCCGTCGCCCTTCTCGGAGGCGCCGGGGACGGCTCCCGTGTTCTGGGAGATCGTGGTGGTGCCGGCCGGGCCGCTCGCCGAGCCGTGGGTCAGGGCGACCTTTCCGCCGTCGGTCGCGCCGGGCACCCCGCTGTCCTTGTCCCAGACGATGCCGCTCACGATGTCGCCGTAGCCGTCGTTGTCGACGTCGCCGATGTCGGTGATGATGCCGGGCGTGAGGCCCACGGCGTTGTTCCCGGTCAGGCCCGAGGCCGTGCCCGGGAGGTAGAAGTTCTTGTTCCAGGCGCTCTCGGTCTCGGTGTCGTAGCCGTCGACCACCAGGTCGGACCGGCCGTCGCCGTTCACGTCGCCCGCGACCAGCGTGACGGGACCGTTGTAGTGCGGGTCGCTGCTCGCGTTCTGGACCGGCGGCTTGAAGGCGTACTGCCCGCCCAGGGTGCCCGTCTTGGCGGTGCCGCCCTTGAAGACGTACACCGAAGCACCGGAGGAGCCCACGGCGAGGTCGTCCTTGCCGTCACCGTCGTAGTCGCCCGCGGCCAGGGTTCTGCCCCAGAAGTCGTGGGAGCCGGGGGCGGGATCGGTGAGGGTGGTGCCGCCGGACAGGCCCGACGGGGAGCCCCACAGGACCTGGACGAGGCCGCCTGTCTTGTCCCCGTCCACCTCCTCGTACGCCGCGCCGACCGCAAGGTCGTCGAACCCGTCATGGTTGAAGTCGCCGTAGGAGCTGCTCCAGCCGAAGGCGTCGCCCGTCTCGGCGCCGCCCGGCACGCCGGGGGAGTCCTGGCTGAACGTCGTCCGGTGCGCCTTGTCCAGGCCCGCCTTCGTGCCGTACAGGACGACGATCTGTCCCGCGTCCGTGTGGCCGGTGACGGTGGCGTAACCGGCGGAGAAGGCGACGTCGCCGATCCCGTCGTGGTTGAAATCCGCCTCGTGGTGGTGGACGGAGTCGGCCGCGGCCGAGGGACCGGCCGCGGCGCCGAGGAGCCCGCCGGTGGCGGCCGCCGCGACGGCCGTGGCCAGGGCGAGCCGTATGTGTCTGGAGTGCATGCAGAGTTCTCCTGCGGCATGCGGGAACGCCGGTTCTGCCCGGCGCCCGCAGTCAATGGGGATGCCTTCCGCCCGATTTCGCCGGGAATTCACCTCGGCGCCTTCGGCGTACGCGCTCAGGAGACTCGCCGTGGGCCGGGAGGGTTGTACGGGACACGACGAAAATTGCGGGACGTGCGGGGCGTTCGGCTTCCGGAGAGCATCGGCTCCTTCCACCGTCCCGTTGCCGTTCCGGCAAGTTTGTGTGCCGTTTCAGGAGGGTGGCGGCAGTATCGACAGCGGGCCCCGGAAGACGGGGGCGGCAGAGATGACCAGCGGTGCGCACAGGCACCATGAGCAACGGGAGACGTCCGATGGCGGGAGACCACGAGCACGGCGGCGGCACACAGGGCGAGCAGGCGGCAGCCGCGATGTTCGAGCCGGCGGGCTGGGACGAGCGGTACGCCGGGCAGGAGCGGTTCTGGAGCGGCGAGCCCAACCCGCAGCTGGTCGCCGCCGCCGGTGACCTCACCCCGGGGACCGCGCTCGACGTCGGGTGCGGGGAGGGCGGCGACGTCATCTGGCTGGCCGAGCGGGGCTGGTGGGTGACCGGCGCCGACTTCTCGGCCGAGGGACTCGCCCGCGCCGCCCGCCACGCCGCACAGGCCGGCGTGGCCGACCGGGTCGACTGGTGGCAGGTGGACGCCCGGGCCTTCGACGCGGGCGAGCGTGCGTACTCCCTGGTCACCAGCCACTATCTGCACGCGCCCGACGGCGGCATGGTCGAGGTGACCCGTCGCCTCGCCACGGCGGTCGCCCCGGGCGGCCTGCTCCTGGTCGTCGGTCATGCGCCGTCCCACGAGTTCACGCAGCTGTCCGAGAGCCACCGCAAGGCGATGTTCCTGGCCGTGGAGCTCCTCCCCGGCCTGCCGGACGACTTCGAGCCCGTGGTCGTGGAGCAGCGCTCCCGCACGCTCAAGCGGGACAGCGGCCCGGTCGAGGCCGAGGACTCGGTGCTGCTGGTACGCCGCGCCGCCCGGTGACGCGCGTCTGAGGCCCCTCACGTGAGCCGCCGGCCGGTGCGGGTACGCGAGGACCCGGCGCCCGTGGTGCTGGGCGCCGGGTCCGTACCGCTCCGCGGTGAGGCGGTGTCAGTCGCGCGGCTCCGGGGCGCGGCCGGCGTCCGCGGTACGCGGGCCCGCGACCGCCAGTGCCACGACGAGCAGGGCGGCCAGCGCGGCGACCACCGCGGCGAGCGCGGGGAGCGCCGCGGGGACGCCCACGGGGTGCAGCACCTGTGCGAGCGTGTCGGTTCCGATCCGGTCGTCGAGAAGATGCCCGACGGCCAGTGCTCCGGCCAGCAGGGTGCTCGCCACGGCCACGGACGCCGCGCGGCTGATGCAGAGTGCGATGCCCGCCGCGGCGCAGATGGCCGAGACCCCGAGCGCCGCCGAGATGCTGAAGAGAGAACCCTGCGACCAGTCCATGGGGAAGTGGGCCGCCGCGCAGAGCAGCATCAGTACGCCCGCGGCACGCCGCATCCACACCTGCGGCGTGGCGCCGGTCCGCTGGGTCCGCGGCCGCGCGGCCTCCGCTGACGCCGTGTCGGACGCGGGGTGCGCCGGCCCGGCGGGCTGGGGGAACGGTTCGGCCTCCGGTGCGGGAGGCGCGGAGTCCACCACGGGCGCCCCGCCGCTCCCGTTCTCGCTCAGGCTGTTGATGAGCTGGAGCAGATCCTCGACGGACCGGCTCGTGGCGGCCGCGTGCACGGCCTCCGTGCCACTGTGCGGGTCGTTCGGGGGACAGGAGAGCAGCTGGACGAGGCGGGTGACCTCCGGGATCGGCCGCTCCTCCGCGGCGTGCCGGATCGCCTCGTCCATCCGGCCCGCGGGGTGCTCCGGCGGGCCGAGCAGCTCCACCAGCCGGGTGACGTCGTCCACGGGACGGGCGACTGCGGCCAGACGGAGGATGGAGGCGGCGGTCGGCGCTCCGTCAGCTGTCTGTTCCAGACGGGTCACCAGATCGGTGATGTCCTCCAGCGGGCGGGAGACGACGGCGATGCGCAGCAGCCTCTCGACCGCCTCTGCGTCGGCGTTGCGCGCTGCCTCCGCGAGCGCCGCCTCCGGGGGAAACGCCTCGGCGGGCGCCGTCGCGACGGGAGTCGTCCCGGCGGGACCCATCTCGGCGGACGCCGCAGCGGGCTCCGCCGCAGCGGCCACGGGCGCCGTCATCGGCGCGGGCGGCTGGCCCGCGGGCGCGGCGGCATCCGGAGAGGCGACGACCGCAGCGGGCGCGGCGACACGCGGCGGAGCCGCGGGCACCGGCGGAGCCGTGGGCCCCGCCCACTCCTGAGTGGCGCCGAGATCGGCGTCGGGGGTCTGGCGGGGCGCCCGCTCGGGCGGGGCGCTCACCGCTCCGGTCTCCGTCGCCTGCGGCCATGTGACCGGCCGGGCAGGAGGCGGGGGCGGGGCGGCGACCGGTGCGCCGCCCCAGTGTGCCGGCGTCGAGAGCCGGGGCTCGTCGGCCTCGGAGATCCCGGGCTCGGCAGAGAATGACTCAGCGGTCATCTTTGCTTCTCCATTCCAGCGGGCGTCCTCCCCGCGCATGAGCGTTATCCCGTTGTATGCACGCTCTTTTCGCGGCGCCACCGGAGGAGCCGCATGGCGGTACGTACTGCGCCCCTTCGGGGAACGGACGAGGGCCGGCGGCGGCAACCGCGCCTGGCCCGAGGGGCGGCGGGCGCGCCCGGGCCACAACCCCGCGCGGCGCGGCGACACGCGCGACGGTCCAACTCCCCGGCGCGGCGGTACGGACAGCCGCCGCTCACGGCCGGTGGCTCCGGCACGCGAGATGGACCGTCAGGTCGGCGGACAGCTCGACCCTGGCCGGCACCACCCGCGCGATGTGACCGGACACAGGCGGCGCTCGACGCTTTCCTGCCGCACGTCGGCGCACCACGGCGAACACCGAAGCGGGGGAGCGGACCTCGTCGCTGTTCGCGGGAACGCCGCGCGCGCCGCGTCCACGGCGTTCCGCACACGCGGTTCGGCCCGTCACAGAGGCCCGCCGCACCAGGTCGAACAGCTCGTCGGGACACCCCGGCCGGAAGCGTTCGCAGGCTTCCGCCACCGACCCGGGACTCCGTGCGCGGCCCCACGCCGAACACCGCGGCACGACGACGGCCCCACCCGTGCCACCGGCGTCCGTTCAGCGCTGAACGCGGGGGAGCCCGGGGGAGCGCGGGGGAGCCGTCGAGGCGCGCAGGACCGGCGCGGCCGGCAGCCGGGAGGTGACGGTGCGCCGCTGCCCGGTGACGAGGTCGTGGAGGCGGGTCACCGCGAGCGCCCCGACCTCGTGCAGCGGCACGTCGAGCGCCGTGACCGGCGGCGTCGTCGCGCCGAGCGTGCTCAGGTCGTCGGCGGCCGCCAGGCTGATGTCGTCGGGCACCCGCCGCCCGGCCACGTGGAGCCCGTGCAGCAGACCGAGCGTCAGATAGCTGTTGTACGCGAGGACGGCCGTGACGGCGCCGGGCAGGGCCCCCGACGCCTCGATGCCCGCGTCGAAGGTGGGCGGCAGCGGACCGAGCACATGGATACGGGCGCCCGCGTCCGAGGCCCGCGCGGTGAGGGCGGCCCGCCGCTGCTCGTCCGACCACGAGCCGGCGGGCCCGGAGACGTAGGCGATGTCGCGGTGACCTTGCGTCAGGAGGTGGTCGAGCAGCGCGGTCAGCCCCCCGACCGTGTCGGCCACGACCGCGGGGAGCCGGCCCACCTGACGGTCGACGAGCACCAGCGGGCGGCGCCGGAACCGCTCCCGCAACGCCGCGTCCGTACCCACCGGCGTCACCATGATCAGCCCGTCGGCCTGCTCGGAGAGCCGGTCGGCCAGGGCGGCCTCGCGCTCGGCGTCATACTCGGACACGGCGATCAGCAGATGGCTCTCGGTCTCCTCCGCCGCCTGCTGCGCCCCGATGACCAGCGGCGCGAAGAAGGGATTGGCGAGCGTCGGCACGATGAGCCCGATGAGACCGGTGCGGCCGGTGGTCAGGGCGCGGGCCGCCGCGTTCGGCTGGAAGCCGAGCCGGTCCGCCGCCTCCCGCACCCGCAGCCGCGTGGCCTCCGCGACCATGTCGGGGCGCTGCAACGCGCGCGAGGCGGTGGCCTTCGACACCCCTGCCGCGCGCGCCACGTCCAAGAGTGTCGCCACTGCTGCCCCTGCCTGCCGTCGCCCGCTGTCCGCCGGAGAAGTCCGGTCCGACCCACCGGGGTGTGACCCGGGTCCTGTTCTCTTTCGCCGTCCGCCGTGCCATGATACCTGCAACCGGTCTCTGCAACCGGTTTCATAGACCGGTTGCAGAGACCGTGACCACTCGGGCGACCCGAGCGCCCCCGCCCCCGCCGAGGTACCGATGCCCACCACCGCCCCGCCGACCGGCGAGCAGACCGGCGCCGCACCGGCGCCCGACTCCCTCGTCGAGCGGCTCTTCTGCCTCCGCGGACGCGGCAGCAGCCACCGCACCGAACTCGTCGCCGGCGCCTCCATGTTCATGGCCGCCGCCTACGCCGTCGTCGTGGTGCCGGGCCAGCTGGCGAGCGCCGGCGTGCCGCACGGCGCCGCCACCACCGCCGTCATCATCGCCATCGCCCTCGCGACCCTGGCCATGGGCCTCGTCGCCAACCTGCCGTTCGTCGTCGCGCCCGGCCTCGGCGGCGTCGCCCTGATCGCGTTCACCATCGTCGGCCAGGACCACGTCCCCTGGGACACGGCCCTCGGCATGGTGTTCTGGTCCGGCGTCGCCTTCCTGCTGCTCACCCTGCTCGGCATCCGCGACCTCGTCACCCGCCTGATGCCGGTGAACCTCAAGTACGCCATCAGCGGCGGCCTCGGCCTCTACATCGCGCTCATCGGCTTCCGCGACGCCGACCTCGTCGTCGGCAACGCCGACAAGGCCGCCCTCGCCGTCGGCGATCTGTCCGAGCCCGCCGGACTGCTCGCCCTGGGCGGCCTGCTGCTGCTCACCGCGCTGGCCTCGCGCAAGGTGCCCGGCGCCTTCCTCATCACCATCGCCGCGGTCACCGTCGCCGGGCTCCCGCTGGGGGTGACGGACGTACCCGACACCCTCTTCTCCGCCCCGGACTCGCCCGGACCGCTGCTGTTCCACATCGACATCCTCGGCGCCCTCAAGCCCGAGTACTTCCCGTACGTCTTCGCGTTCTTCGTCTCCGAGTTCTTCTCCATGACCGGCACCCTGCTCGCGGTCTCCGGGCGGGCCGGACTCCTCGACAAGGACGGCAACATCCCCGGCTCCCGCCGGCCCTTCCTCGTCGACTCGGTCTCGGTGATGGGCGGGGCGGCCGTCGGCGCTCCGTCGATGACGGCCTACCTGGAGTCGTCGGCCGCCGCCGACGCGGGCGCCAAGACCGGCCTCGCCTCCGTCTGGGCCGCTTGCGGCTTCGCGCTGCTGCTGCTCGTCACACCGTTCGCCACGCTGATCCCCTCGGCGGCCACCGCGCCGGTGCTGATCTACATCGGCCTGAACATGCTCGACGCGCTGAAGAACGTCGACTTCAAGGACCCGACCAACGCCGTCCCCGCGGCCCTGACCGTGGCGACCACCCTCTTCTTCGGCAATTTCGGCACCGGCATCGCGACCGGCCTCGCGGCCCATGTCCTGGTCAAGACCGTCAGCGGCCGCATCCGCGAAGTGGCCTGGCCGCTGTGGATCGTCATGATCCCGCTGGGCTACTACTTCTACACGCTCGTCCCGTGACGGCCCCCGCCCCCGCGACGACACCCTTCCCAAGGAGCACGAACCGCATGAGTGACCAGCACGACCTCCGGATCCGCGGCGGGCGCGTGGTGTCCACCTTCACCGGCGAGGAGTTCGCCGCGGACGTCCTGGTACGCGACGACCGGATCAGCGCGGTGCTGCCGCCGGGCACCCCGGCCGAGGCCCGCGAGGAGATCGACGCGACGGGCATGCTCGTCGTCCCCGGCTTCGTGGACGCGCACATGCACATCGAGAGCGCGTTCCTGACGCCGCAGGAGTTCGCCGCGGTGACGCTGGCCCGCGGCACCACGACCGTGCTCGCCGACCCGCACGAGATCGTGAACGTGGCCGGGCGGGACGCCATGCGCTGGATGATCGAGGCCGGACAGGAGACGGCGCAGACCCAGCTGTGGGGGGTGCCCTCCTGCGTACCCGCCCTGGAGGGCCTGGAGGAGGCGGGGGCCGCGCTCCACGCCGACGACATCGCGGAGATGCTGCGCTGGCCCTCGGTGATCGCGCTCGGCGAGGTCATGGACTACCGCGCGGTGGTCGGCGGCGACCGCCGGATGCACGACATCACCGCCGTGGCCCGCGCCCAGGGCGTCATCCTGGACGGCCACTGCCCGAACCTCACGGGGTCGGAACTCAGCGCCTATCTGGCCACGGGCGTGGACTCCGATCACACCAAGAACCGTACCGAGGTGGTCCTGGAGAAGGCCCGCCTCGGCATGACGATGATGCTGCAGGAGAAGTGCCTCACCGAGGAGGTGGCCACGGCCCTGCTCGCGCTGCCCCAGCTGCCGCCGCTGTGCCTGGTGACCGACGACCTCGCGGCCGACCACATCGTCGACAAGGGCCACCTGGACCACATCGCCCGGGTCGCCGTGGCCGCCGGATTCCCGGCCCACGTCGTGCTCCGGGCCCTCACCTGGACCCCGGCCCAGCGCCTGCGGCTGCACGACCGGGGCGTCGTCTCCCCGGGCAAGCGCGCCGACCTCGTCCTGCTGCGCGGCGAACTCGCCGCCTTCGACCCGGCGCTCGTGCTCGTCGGCGGCCGGGTGGCGGGGCGGGACGGCGCACCGGTGCGGCCTGCGACGGCCGACGCCGACACCGTCGTGCCGCTCGGCAGCCGGCTGGACGTCGAGCCCCAGGAGGCGGACGCCTTCCGCTGGCGCGTGGACCTGCCCGACGGCCTGCACACGTTCCGCGCGATGCGGGTCAACCAGCGGGACACCTACACCGAGGCCGGTGAGATCGACCTGACCGTCCACGGCGGGGAAGTGCTCTGGGAGGGCCACACCACACTCGTGCGCGTCCGCAACCGCTACGGACGTCCCGGCACCGTCTTCGCGCCGCTGCTGGGCCGCGACCTGGCCGACGGCGCCGTGGCGTCGACGTACGCGCACGACAGCCACAACCTGCTGACCATCGGCACCTCCCGCGCGGCGATGGCCACCGCCGCGGCCACCGTCGTCGCCGACGGGGGAGGGGTCGCCGTGGTCCGCGGCCCCGCGGGCGAGACGGTCGCGGCCCGGATGCCGCTCCCCGTCGGCGGCGTGCTCTCCGCCCGCCCCGCCCGCGACGTCGCCGACCAGGCCGCCGCGGTCCGCGCCGCCCTGGAGGCCTGGGGCTGGCTGCACCTCAACCCGTTCATGAGCGTGTCGACCCTGACGCTCGCGGTCTCACCGGCCCTCAAGATCACGGACAGGTCCCTGGTGGACGTCGTCCACCGCGAGTCCGTCGGCGCGACGGTCACCGGCTGAACGAACGGGACGGCACGGCACCGCCCGCCGTCCCGGTGACACCGGCGCCCGGGAGACCGCACACCGCGGCCGGCCCCGACGCCGGTGCGCCGCTGTCCGCTACTTCATACCCGCCGCGTCGAGCAGGGCCGTCGCGGTCGTCGTGGTCAGACCGGGCAGCGACTCCGCCCCGGCACCGGCCCGCGCGCCGGCGCAGTCGAGGACCAGGGTGAGCTGACGGGCGAGCAGCTCGGGCGCGGGCACCGCCGCGCCCGGCCTCCCGGCGGAAGGCCTCGACCAGGGCGCCTTCGGCCCGCAGCGCGACAACGCGCGCCGGGTGGCCCGGGTCCCTTTCAGCTCTGCGTCAGTCGTTGACCAGGACGATCTTCCCGGTCGCGCGCCCCGTCTCGCCGGCGCGGTGGGCCTGAGCGACCTCGGCGAGCGGGAAGGCGTGCACCCGGGGCAGTGTGAGGTGTCCGGTCCCGATCAAGGCGCCGAGTTCGGCGAGCGCGTACAGGGCCCGGCCGTCGTCCCCGCGGCTGAACGTCACCCGATGTTCCTGGGCACCCGGGAAGTCGGCGAGGGTGACGACGTGCTCGGGGCCGCCGGCGAGGTCGATGAGGGCGGGCAGTGCGCCGCGGCCGGCGACGTCCAGTGCCCGGTCGACACCGCCGGGCGCCAGCGCGCGGACGTCCCGCACGAGATCCGCCCCGTAGGCGACGGGCTCGGCGCCAAGTGTCCGCAGGTACGCGTGGTTCGCCGCGCTCGCGGTGCCGATGACCCGCGCGCCGCGCGCCACCGCGAGCTGAACAGCCGTACTGCCGACGCTTCCTGACGCTCCGTTGACCAGAAGCAGACTGCCGGTGCTCACGCCGAGGCGGTCGAGCCCGCGGGCGGCCGTCTCCAGTGCGGTCGGCAGCGCGGCGGCCTCGGCGAAGCCGACAAAGGCGGGCAGCGTCGTCCAGTGGGAGAGCACCGCCAGCTCGGCCTGGGCTCCTCCTCGCGCGGACAAGCCGGTCACGCGATCGCCTACGACGACGTCCGTGACGCCCTCGCCGACCTCGTCCACCACGCCTGCCGCCTCGTACCCGAGCGTCTGCGGCAGTCCCTCGTCCATCAGGCCGGCCCGCTTCTTCCAGTCGCCGGCGTTGACACCGGCCGCACGGACCACGATCCGCACCTGGCCTGGGCCGGCGTCCGGATCGGGCAGCTCCACGATCTCCAGGACCTCGGGGTCTCCGAACCGGCTGAACCGGACCGACTTCACAGGGGCTCCGTTCTGTACGACTGGCCGGCCGGCGGCTCTTGCGCCGCGTGCCGTGACACCACCGTAGTGATCACCAAGCCGGACAGAGCTGCGCAGCCCCGTCACCGTGTCAGGCGGTCCTCACCCGCAGCGGTGAGGCGACCCGCACTGACGAGGAGCGGCCGGGCGCGATCGCATCGGGCGACCGGCCGACCACATCGCGCACCGTGCGCTCACCAATAGTGTTTACGTCCGCCCACCGCGTGACCGACAGCACCGAGCACCCACAGAGCCGCACCGATGACGACGAGCACGACGCCGATGGTCCACAGGATGGAGATGCCGGCGATCAGGCCGATGATGAGCAGGATGAGTCCGAGAACGATCATGGAGTCCTCCAAGCCTCAGAACTGACTCCAGTATGCAGCACGCGCAGGTGCCGGGCGCGGGGACGGACGCGGCGAGCGGACAGCGGTCCCTGAGGCCACGTCGGCCACTGGCGTGACGTCGGCGCGTTCGCGAGGATGGCAGCGTGAAAACGATCTCTTTCCCTCAGACCGAACTGCGGGCCTCGAACGTCGTCCTGGGCCTCATGCGCATCGCCGGACTCGACGACGAGGAGATCCGCGCGCTGTATCAGAGCGCCCGCGACGCCGGGATCAACACCTTCGACCACGCCGACATCTACGGCCCCTCGCGCCATGCGTGCGAGGAGCGCTTCGGCCAGGCCGTGCGGCTCACCGCCGCCGAGCGCGAGTCGATCGTGATCCAGAGCAAGGTCGGCATCCGGCCCGGCTTCTTCGACTTCTCCAAAGAGCACATCGTGCGCACGGTCGACGAGTCCCTCGCCGCTCTGCGCACCGACTACCTCGACGTCCTGCTGCTGCACCGCCCCGACACCCTCGTCGAGCCGGAGGAGGTCGCCGCGGCCTTCGACGAACTGCACGCGGCCGGCAAGGTCGTGAACTTCGGCGTCTCCAACCACACGCCGGGACAGATCGAGTTGCTCAGGACCGCGGTCACCAGGCCGCTGGTCGCCAACCAGGTCCAGCTGAGCATCACCCACTGCCCGATGATCGCCTCGGGGATCGCCGCGAACATGGGCGGGCTCGACCAGTCCGTCGACCGGGACAACGGCCTCCTGGACCACGCACGCCTGAACGGCATCACGCTGCAGGCCTGGTCGCCGTTCCAGAAGGGCTTCTTCGACGGGGTCTTCCTCGGTGACCGCGAGAACTACCCGGAACTGAACGACGCGCTGGACGAGTTGGCCGAGAAGTACGAGGTGACGCCGACCGGCATCGCCGTCGCGTGGATCACCCGCCACCCGGCGAACATGCAGGTCGTGCTCGGCACCACGAACCGCGGCCGGGTCGCCGAGTCCGCCGCGGGCTCGGACCTCCCGCTCACCCGGGAGGAGTGGTACCGCCTCTTCCGTACGGCCGGGCACGTGGTGCCGTAGGACGGCCGGACGCACAGGTGTCGCCGCGTCAGGCCACCGGCAGGGCTTGCCCGGCCCCGGTCGACGCGGTGCGGCGCGGTGCCGGGCGGACGTCCGGCGGCCGGGTGACCCCGGGCGAGCCGGCCGGCCCACGCCGCCGGGGGCGGCAGGCCCCGATCCGGGTTCGGCGCCGGGCCGCCGCCTATAGTCGCGCTCATGAGTCGTTGGCAGGAACTGACCGGTGGCACGTCCGGAGCCCAGTACGCGGCGCGCTTCGAGGCGCTGCGCAGGAGCGGGAAGGACGTGCACGGCGAGGCGGCGCTGTGCAGCGCCCTGGCGCCCGCCGGGGCCCGGGTCCTGGACGCGGGCTGCGGCACCGGCCGGGTCATGATCCGGCTGGCGGAGCTCGGGTACGACTGCGTGGGGATCGACCTGGACGCCTCGATGCTGGAGGTGGCGCGGGCGCATGCGCCGCACCTGCCGTGGTTCCAGGTGGATCTCGCCGAGTTCGACCCGGCCGCGCTCGGCATCGCGCCGGACTTCGATCTCGTCGTGGCCGCGGGCAACGTCCTGCCCCTGCTCACGCCCGGTACCGAGGGCGCCGTGGTCAAGCGCCTGGCCGCGGCTCTGCGCCCGGGCGGCGTGCTCGTCGCGGGCTTCGGTCTGGACGCCGCCCACCTGCCGGTCCCGCCGACCATCACCCTGCCGGAGTACGACGCCTGCTGCGCCGCGGCCGGTCTCGTACCCGTCGACCGCTTCGCCACCTGGGACGCGGCCCCGTACGACGGCGGCGGCTACGCCGTCAGTGTGCACCGCGCCGCTTCCTGAACCCTCACACCGCGGGGCCTCGGCCGCCTGCGGCAGGGTGCCGGACGCGGTCTCCGTGCCTCCCGGTGGCGTGTCTCGTTGTCCGAGCATGACCAAGATCCTCAGCCGGGCGCTGAGCGCCGCGGCCCTCGCCGCAGTCGCCGCCGTCGCGGCGGCCGCCCCCGCCTCCGCCCTCGGGCGCGACGGCGCCCGAGACGGCCTCACGGGCCGTGCCGACAGCATGGACGGCACGGAATCCGGCGGGCATGACGGCCACGCCAAGCACCCCCGCGCCTCCGCCCTCCAGGCACTCGCCGGCGCCCGGCCCCTCGACACCATCAAGAACGCGAAGGTCCTGGACAACTCCCTCGAACTGGAGTGACGCCCTTTCGCCCGGGTTCGTCCGCGGGCGAGGCCGTCCCCCAGGCGGAGAGGAACCGTCCGGGTGTCGTAGCGGGCAGGTCCGGCACGCGCCGCCGGACCGCGCCGCCGACCGCTGGGCGCCTGGCGCCGGGAGCGGGCGGCCACGTTGGACGTCGTCCTCGTCGTCAGTCGACGTCGGAACGAGTGCTTCCCATGGACAGGCCGGCCACCCAGTTGATGGAGGCGGTGCTCGTGTCCGTGCCGAAGTAGGTTCCCCAGCGCGGCTTGTTGCCCAGGTCGTCCCAGGTCCGCGCGCCGGTCCGGGAGGCGAACTCGGTGCCGTCCTTGTACACGGACAGCGTTCCCGCGCCGCCCGCGTCGGTGGTGATCCCGAGCTGTACGGAGTGCCATTCCCCCGCCGTCCAGGGCGTGGCCCCGATGGCGGTCCAGGTCTCACCCGGCGCCACGTACCAGACCTTGAGCTGGTCGTCCTCGACCTTCATCAGCGCGGGGTAGTTCTGGCTGTTCTGCTCGTTGGTGCCGTTGGACTTCCACTGGAAGACGGTCTGCGCGTCACCGGTCTTCGTCATCGAGTCCCAGCCGAACCAGTACGTGCTGTCGTCCTTGAAGGCGTACTCGCCTGTCGAGGTACGGACGCTGTGTGCTTCGCAGCGCGGGGTCCCGACGGGCTTGTTGAACTTGAAGAAGGCGCCGTGTCCGTCGTTCCAGTCCCCGGTGGTGACGGAGCCCGGGCTGTCGCACAGGGTGGTCACGAAGACGCCGACGCCCTGGGCGGCGTCCGCGTTCCAGATCACGGACGCCTGCGCGGGGGAGGCCGCCAGAACCGTGGCGCAGGCGGTGGCGGCGGCTGTGCAGAGTGCGGCACGCAGTGGGGTGCGGTACACGGGTCACCTCGTCGTCGATGGGGGAGACGGGTCGTCGTACCGGCGGGCTCGGGGTGTCCGTCGGCACGCGCACCGTTGTAACCGCATCGACCGCAACGCTCAATCATTCTTACTGAATTGATCGTATTGATCGTTCCGTCGCGTGGCCGCGCAGACCACCCCCACGGACGGTAGGTATGGTGCAGGCCAGCACGGTGCGAACTCCTGGGGGCCTGCCGCATGACCGACCGCACCGACTCCTGGGCGTTCATACACCGCTGGATCGTGCATGCCCTGGTGGGTGTGCTGCTCGGCGGGACGGCCGGATTCCTCATGGGCGGCGCCTCCGGGCTGCTCGTCGGCGCTGTCATGGGCGCCATGGCGAGCTGCGTCACCATCACCAGTGGCCGCCGCCCGCACGACCCGCCGGAGTCCTGAGCCCCGCCCCCCGGACACGTACGCGGACGTCCGCCCGTCCTGAGCGCTTCCAGGTGCGTGAACGCGGAGCGCGGCACACCCTGGAGGGGCGCCGGGGTCACACCTCGCGCACCGCCACGCAGCCGCGCGACCGCCCGGGAGGCACCGTGAACCCCGACTTCTGTGACGTCCCGCCACTCTGTCCCACTTGCGGAAAGGAGATGGTGGAGCTGATGGAGGAGCGCACTCTTGAGGCCACCACGGGCGCGGTGCATCAGCGCTGGGTGTGCCCGGAGAGCCAGAAGGGCGGCCATGACACGGACCCGCACCACCAGCAGACGCCGCAACCCTGAACAACGTGTGCGCCGCCGTGCCCGTGCCCTTCCCTCACACCTCGATCGCCGCGACGCCCGGGGTCCGGTCGCGGAAGTGGCGCCGCAGATGGCGTTCCACGAACCGGTCCCCGCGGCGCTCCAGGTGTGCGCGGCCTGCCTCGGTGCGGCCCAGTATCTGGTAGCGCAGGAGGTTGGCGGCGATGACGGGCGGGACGGCCCAGGGCGACGCGGGCGGGAGCCCCAGGTCACGCAGGCCCCGGCGGCCGAGGAAGTAGCGCAGCATACTGAGCAGCCGGGCCCGGGCGTAGGCGCGGCGCACACGCGCGAAGTGCCGGAAATGTAACTGGCGTTGGGCTTCCACGAGGGCCCCGGCGAGGGACGGGCCGGCCGGTCCGCCGTAGCTCTGGGTGAGCAGCAGATGGTAGTTCAGGCGGTGTTGCCGCGCTTCGCGATCGCTGAGCCAGTCCGAGTCCACACCCATCAGATGGCCCACGTACTTCCACAGGTGCATGAGAGCACGTGACTCCGCCCGGCTGACACGTACGCCGAGGAGGCGGACTCCGAGCAGCTGAACGGCGTTGAACAGGCCCAGGGTGGAGGCGAGGTCGGCCTGATTGACCGGCAGGCCCCATCGCCCGGTGTCCCAGCGGCCGTTGTGCTCGAACCGGTCATTGACGAGCGCGTGCATGAGACGGACGTGCACCGTCAGCCGGAAGCCCTCGCCCGTGCGGCGCAAGGCGTCCGGGGCGGTGACCGCCGCCGCCCACTTCTGGGTCTCGGCGATCCGGCGCAGCGCGGAGTCCCCGAGCAGCCCACCCGTCTCGACGAGCAGCCGCGGAGGACCGTCGAAGCGGTAGGAGCCGATCAGCGCGAGCGGCAGCATCACGTCGGCGGCGTTGCGACCGAACCTGCGCGCCACCCGTCCACCCTCCGCGATCAGGTCGAAGTCCACCCAGTCCGGCACCGGGTCGACCGCGGCGAAGAAGTCGCGCAGCGCTCGTGGCGGGTCGGGCACCGCCTCGATGCCGTCGGCGAGCGCGCGGCGGAACTGCCGCATCGTCACCTTGTCCGGGTCCGCGGTCTCGGTGCGGCGCAGGGCGCGTGCCAGCGCGGCGGCGATCTCGTCGCGGGCGGTCAGCCGTTCGCCGATGGTGGCGAGGAGCTGTTCGTCGACGGGCCCGCGGCCGGCGCACAGCAGCCGCAGCGGCCGGCCCAGACGCCGGTTGGTCCGCTCGGTCTCGCGGAAACGTCGAGGGTACGTGGGCGAGGCCGTCGTGGTCCGATGCGGCTCGGCAGAGGACTCTCGCGGCGCGGACTCGTATGCGACCATGAGTCGATGCTGACGGCCTCTCATATTCGCGTTCAACTCGCCTTCTGATGCCCACGTCACCGCCGGGCCCGCCCGCCCGGGGCGCCTCCCGTACTCGCGTTGCGGCGCGCAGAACTCCGCGTCAGGAACGGTCGCGAGCGACGGTGGAGCGCATCCTCGAAGCAGGCGAACAGGTCCTCACCGAGCACGGATACGAAGGCGCGTCCACCAGCCGCATGGCGACCGCGGCCGGACTCAGCCCCGGCTCGCTGTACCAGTACTTCCCGCACAAGGACGCGATCGTCTCCGCCGTCCTGGAGCGCTACAGCGACCGGTTGGTGGCCGGGGTCACCGCCCGGATGACGGGGCAGTTCGAGCAGCCCGCGCCGGTCCTGGTCCGCGCCACCCTGGCCACGCTGCTCGACGGCCTGGACGTGGAGCCACCGTTCCTGCGGGCCGCCGTCGTCCACGGCCCGCGCCTGGACGACGGCCGAGCCCTGCGCGTCTTCGAGGACCGCGTCGGTGAACTGGTCCTCGCGTACCTCACCACCCGCCGCGCGGAACTGCGCACGGACGTCCCCCTGCCGGAGGCGGCATGGA
Organism: Streptomyces sp. NPDC006552; assembly: GCF_040611655.1. Lineage (NCBI taxonomy): Bacteria > Bacillati > Actinomycetota > Actinomycetes > Kitasatosporales > Streptomycetaceae > Streptomyces > Streptomyces sp. NPDC006552. The sequence goes on along the minus strand of NZ_JBEXOS010000056.1, from coordinate 5,241 downwards.
TGCTGGTCCGCACGGTCGAACACCTCACGGTCCGTTACCTCCTGGACCGCCCACCCATCCCGAGGGATCGCTTCCTGGCGGAACTGACACAGCTGACGCTCGGGTATATCCGGACGGCGGGGTGAGGGTGCGGGGTGGCCGGCCGACTCCGTGCCGCCGCGCCCCGACAGCGCCGGCGCAGAAACCCGTTGGGTGGCAGGAAGCGGACTCTGTTACCTTCCTGGTGGCCGTGCGAGAGATCGAGGAGGTGGTACCCGTGAACACAGTATCGACATGGGTGCTCCCCTCCGGGGTCACGGTCGGGCGGTAGGCAGATCGTCCGGGAGCGCCGTTCGTTGCCCTCCTGGAAGGCATGACCATGCACTTCACCTCCGAGCGACGCCTCGACGACGGCGTGCTCGAACGCACATTCACCCTCGGTGACATTCCGGGCATTCTCTGGACCCCCGCGTCGCCGCCCGGGCCGACGCCGCTGGTCCTGCTCGGCCACCCGCCCCTCGGGCTCGGCGCCATGCACCCCCGGCTGGCGGCCCGCGCCCGGCACGCCGCGGCCGACGGGTTCGCCTCGGCGACGATCGAACTCCCCGGAAGCGGCGACCGGCCCCGCCTTCCCGTTCTCGAGCAGGGGCGGACGGAGCTGCGCCGCGCGATGCGGGCCGGTGAAGCCGTCGGCGACGAGATCGTCGACGCCCTCACCCTTCCGCTGGTCGACAGGGCCGTCCCGGAATGGCAGACCGCCCTGGACGCGCTCCTGTCGCTGCCCGGGATCGGCGGCCCCGTCGGCTTCTCGGGGGGCGTGATCTCCGTCGCCATCCGGCTCGCGGTGGTCGAGCCGCGCCTCCGCGCCGCCGTTCTGTTCGCCGGGAGCCTCGTGCCGCGCGCCATCGTCGAGGAGGCGCGGCAGGTCACCATTCCGCTGCACGTCCTGCTGCAATGGGACGACGAGGGGAACGACCGGGCGGCCTCCCTGGACCTCTTCGACGCCTTCGGCTCCAAGGAGAAGTCGCTCCACGCCCATCTCGGCGGACACACCGGCGTCCCGCCGTTCGCGGGGGAGGCCGCGGCCCGGTTCTTCACCCGGCATCTGAAGTGACGCCGGCCCATGGCCGGGCGGACAGCGGCCGGTAATTCGTAGCGGCCGAGACGTGCTGCCGCTCCGCGGTGCTGTACGTGGCGCGCGGCCCCTGCAGGCATGTCGGCACGGGCCCGCGACGTCATCTCGCCGATACGGCACGGGAGTTGCCACCGATGTGCACGATGGCGCCGCGTGGGGAGTGGCCCGCGGACGGGAGCGGTGACCGCCTGACAAGTGGGGCCGACTGCGGGAGACTCGCGTCGTGCGTGATCGAGTAGAGGACCCCTCCGGCCTGGTGCTGCGGCGATGGACGGCGGCGGACGCCCCGGTGGTGCTGGCCGCGTTCGCGGATCCGCTCATGCGTGAGCAGACCAATGAGCCGGTCGACTGTGCCGGGGCCGCCGAGCGGTGGATCACCGTGCGCCGTGACCGTTGGACCGCGGATTCCGCCTACTCATTCGCCGTCGTCGACGGTGGCGACCGCGTCCTCGGTCAGATGGCCGTCGGTCCGGTCGACCGGCGTCATGGCGCGGGCTGGGTGTCCTACTGGACCACGGCGGCCGCCCGCGGCCAGGGCGTCGCTTCCCGCGCCTGCCGCGCCCTGGCGCGCTGGGCCTTCACCGACGCGGAACTCTTCCGGCTCGAACTCGGCCACCGGGTCGACAACCTCGCCTCCTGCCGGGTCGCCCGTGCCGCCGGTTTCCCGGTCGAGGGACAGCAACGGCTGAAGCTCGCCTACGACGGTGTCCGCTACGACGTCGAGCTGCACGCCCGTCTGGTAACGGACCCGGAGCCGCACGTCACCGGCTGATCTCCCGCTTCCGCCCGGGCCCAGCGACCGGAAGTGCGGGATCACGTCCGCTCCAGCTTCAGCGCCTCCCGACCCGGCCGGTGCGGAAGCGTCACGGTGTCGACTCGGTCAGCGTGTCGAGCCGGGCGGCCAGGTCGGGGTGTCCGGCCGCCAGATGGGGGCGCGCGGCGTTGAGCGGTGGCACAAGCGTGGCGGGGTCGTCGTGGGCCAGCGCGGCGTCGAGCTGGCTGACGGGCCGGTGAGCGGCGGGCGGCAGATCGGTGAGGGCGGTGATCTGCACGGCGAGACGGCGCAGCTCGGCGGCGTGGCGGCGGGCCCAGGCCGCCGTGGACCGGTCGGCGGCGCGACGACCCCGCGTGGCCCGCACGCGCTCCTCGGCGGTGGAGCCGGAGGGGCCGGGCCGGTTGCGCAGATAGCGGCGCTCGGCGGCCTGCCGGCTGGCGACGCCGAGCGGGTGGGCGAGCTCGGCCCAGCTGGCCCCCGCGTCGCGGGCGCTCTCGATGAGCCCGGTCTCCCAGCCGGACAGCTCCTCCCTGATCTGCCGCAGCAGCAGGAGGGAGGCCAGGGCCTGTTCGGGGCCGGTGGCGGAAGGGGCGCGGTGGTCCGGAGTCCCCTTACGAGCCGTACGCAGTTCGCCTTCGATGGCCTCCAGGGCGGCCGCGGCGGTCAGGAAGCAAGCGGGGCTCTGGGGGGCGGAACGCTCGGGTCGGTCGGCAGAGGTCACGGACCCTCCTTCTCCTGTCGTCCATCGGACGACATCGTGTTTGTCATCCAATGGATGACATGCTACAACAGTCTCAGTGCAGCGCATTGGCAGGTACTGCCCGAACCTTCTGGAGGTGTTTTCGCGATGTTGATGCGCACCGACCCCTTCCGCGAACTCGACCGTCTCGCCCAGCAGCTGACCGGCTCCGGCTCCGGCACCTGGTCCCGGCCGTCCCTGATGGCGATGGACGCCTACCGCGAGGGCGACGAGTACGTGATGGCCTTCGACCTCCCCGGCGTCAGCGCGGAGGCGATCGACATCGACGTCGAGCGGAACATGCTGACGGTCAAGGCGGAGCGCCGCCCCGCGCAGAAGGCCGACGACGTGCAGATGGAGCTCTCCGAGCGGCCGCTGGGCGTCTTCTCCCGTCAGGTGGTGCTGGCCGACACACTGGACACCGAGCGCATCATGGCCGACTACGACGCGGGCGTGCTGACCGTGCGCGTCCCGATCGCCGAGCGCGCCAAGCCGCGCAAGGTCGCCGTGGGCGAAGGCGCGTCCCGCAAGCAGATCTCCGGCTGACCGCCCCCACCTCGCGAACCCGGACGTCCTGCGCGGGACGGGCGCCATCGGGCGCCCGTCCTGCGTGCGCGGCCCGTCGGGCCCAAGACGCCCCGCACTTGGAGAGGCGACCTCCAGGACGTCCTCGCTCTCCCGCGTGACCCCCGCACGAGCAAGCCCGTTCAGCGGCGGCCTTGCCACGGCCGGCCGTCCCCTCGAATTCAAGAAAGGCAACCACCGCAGTGATGTCCGCCCTGCGCGCACCGCGTCGTCAGCACTCGTCCGCCATGACGTTCGAGCAGATGCTGGAGAGAGTCCGCTACGAGGGCGCCTACCCCACCCGGGACCGGGCCGAAGAAGTCACGCGCCTGGTGCTGGCGGGGCTGGGTCGTCAGCTGACGGGTGAGGAGCGCGTCGACCTCGCCGCCCGTCTGCCCCGCGAGGCGGCGGCCGTGCTGACCGCGCAGATCCCCGCCGTGGAACCCCTCACCGGCTGGGGCTTCGTCAAGGATCTCGCCGGCCGCGCCGGAGCCACCCCAGCGACGACCCGCTGGGACACCGGGGCCGTCCTCGCCACCGTCGCGCACCTGGCCGGACCCGACCTGCTCACCCGCATCCTGCGCCAACTCCCCAGTGGGTACGCGCTCTTGTTCGGCCGCGCCGAGCTGATCCAGGCCGCGTGAGGAGGGGGCCGCGCAGGCGCACGTAGGAAAGAAGTCCGGGGGGCGCGGCACACCGCGCCCCCGGGAGCCGGTCCGCCGCCGAGCCGGGGCGGACGCGGGCCTGGTGATCGAGCGGGGCCATGGACCGGCGGCGATGTGCGATCCGCCGAGCGGACCGGGCGGCGGTCGGATGAGCCACCCCACACGGGCCCGAGTGACTCGGAACCCGTGCGGCGGGCAACGGGTCAGAGCGCCGCGAGCCGGGACACCAGCAGTTCCACCCTCCGCTCGGCGTCCGGCGCGGGCAGCCGTCCCGCGCGCGTCAGTGTGGCCAGCCCATGGAGCGCCGCCCAGAACACCTCGGTGAACAGTCCCGCCTGGACGCCCTCCCCGGCGACTTCGCCGAGGGTCTCCACGAGGGCGGCGAACGCGTCCTTCAGCGGCTCGGGGGTGGCCTCCTCCGCGAACGCCAGTCCACCGTCGAGCTGGAACATGGCGTCGTAGACCGCCGGGTTGCGCGCGGCGAAGGCCAGGTAGCCGCGGGCGAGGGCGGTGACCCGGGCGGACCGCTCGCCGGCGGCCGACGCCGCGGCGCGCAACGCGGCGGCCATCTCGGTGGCGCCCTCCAGAGCGACCGCGCCGATGATCTCCCGCTTGCCGCGGAAGTGGCTGTACAGCACGGGCTGGCTGTACTCGATGCGCTCGGCGAGGCGGCGCGTGGTGACCGCGTCCCAGCCCTGTTCCTCGGCGAGTTCCCGGGCCGTCGCGATGATGAGGCGCTCGCGCGAGGCCCGCTCGCGCTCCTTGCGTTCATGGACCGACATAACTGGACCCTAGCACTGCTAGACAAGAGAGCGGCAGTAGGACTAGCGTTGCACCATCAGCTAGCAGCGCTAGAAAAAGGGGACATCATGCTCGCCGCACTTGAGGTAGTCACCACCGTGGTCGTCGGCGTGCTGGTGGGGGTGGAGTTCTCCGTCGCCTTCGTCGTCAATCCGATCCTCGCCGCGCTCCCGGGCGACAACGGGTTGCGCGGCCGTGTCCACGGAGCCCGGATGCTCGGTGCCGTGATGCCGTTCTGGTACATCGGCTCGCTCGTCCTCGGCGCCGTCTGGGCCGTCGCCGACTGGAGCGGCCGTGGTGCGGGCCTCGTCGTCACGGCCGCCGCGTTCCTGATCGTCAGCGTGGTGATGTCGATCGCGCTGCTCGTCCCGATCAACAACCGGGTCAAGACGTGGACCGCCGACGGCCTGCCCGACGACTGGAAGCAGCAGATGAACGCCTGGGACCGTTTCCACTACGTCCGCGTCGTCGTCCTCGTCGCCGCTTTCGCCTTCCTGGTCGCCGCTCTCGTCTGAGCCGGCCGCGGGCGAGGGGCCGCCCACCACGGACCCGGCGCCGGGCGATGAGTTCCGCCGCGGTCGCC
>NZ_JBEXOS010000055.1:0-56519 GCF_040611655.1 Streptomyces sp. NPDC006552 | reverse complement strand
GCGTGCACGCTGCGTGTTCGCAAGCGTGGCGCGCCCGTGGGCTCCTGGACTGTCCGTCAACCCCCGCTTCCCCGGGGGTGCGAGAGGAGAACCCACCCCGGCACCGCCTCCTCACGCCGCGTCGGGCCCGTACACCTCGACGCTGTCCGAAACGCGGCGCACATGGATACAGTCGCCCGGACACTCCTTCGCGGACGCCACGACATCCGTGAGAAGCGGCAGCGGTACGGGCGTTGACGCCCCCGCGTCCTGCAGCAGCTCGTCGTCCGCGCCCTTCACGTATGCGAGCCCGTCGATGTCCAGCTCGAAGACCTCCGGCGCGTACTGGGCGCAGATCCCGTCACCGGTGCACAGGTCCTGATCGATCCACACCTCCAGCGGAACACTGCTGTCGGTACCGGATCCGGCCTCTTGCCGCACGGTCATGTCTCCTGCCGTTTCCTGCGTCGGGGCCCCGCCGACCGGCTTCACAGGAGCAAGTCGGGCCAGGCCTGACGGGTGTTGAACAGTTCGACCCTACAACCGGCCGCTTTCCGATGTTGATGGGTGGGTATCCCCCTGGCGTGAGGGAGAGCGCAAGGGTGAAGATCAGACACACTCCTACCGTCTTTGTGATCTAGGGGTTTCAATCAACACCCACCCAGGTAGGGTCTGGAAGCGTCCAGCTCCCCTTGGAGGAGGTGAGGACCGTGGCAGCCCACGACGACGACATCAACCGCGGCATCCGCCCGGGACGAGGGTCCGACGACCCCGCCGGGCAGGTTGCCTATCTCGAACAGGAAATCGCCGTCCTGCGGCGCAAGCTCGCCGACTCTCCGCGTCATACGAGGATTCTCGAAGAGCGGATCGTCGAGCTGCAGACCAACCTGGCCGGCGTGTCCGCTCAGAACGAGAGACTCGCGAACACCCTCCGCGAGGCCCGCGACCAGATCGTGGCCCTCAAGGAAGAAGTCGACCGGCTCGCACAGCCGCCGGCCGGCTTCGGAGTCTTCCTCACAGCGAACGAGGACGGCACCGCCGACATCTTCACCGGCGGCCGCAAACTCCGGGTGAACGTGAGCCCGAGCGTCGAGCTCGACGAGCTCACACGCGGCCAGGAAGTCATGCTCAACGAAGCGCTCAACGTGGTCGAGGCCATGGCGTTCGAGAGCGTCGGCGACATCGTCACCCTCAAGGAGATCCTCGAGGACGGCGAGCGCGCCCTTGTCACCGGCCACACCGACGAGGAACGAGTGGTACGGCTCGCCGAGCCGCTGCTCGACGTCGTCATCCGGCCCGGCGACGCCCTGCTCCTCGAACCCCGCTCCGGCTACGTCTACGAGGTCGTACCCAAGAGCGAGGTCGAAGAGCTCGTCCTCGAAGAGGTACCGGACATCGGCTACGAGCAGATCGGCGGCCTGGGCAACCAGATCGAGCTGATCCGCGACGCGGTCGAGCTGCCCTACCTGTACCCGGACCTCTACCGGGAGCACGAGCTGCGGCCGCCCAAGGGCGTGCTGCTCTACGGGCCCCCCGGATGCGGTAAGACCCTGATCGCGAAAGCGGTCGCCAACTCGCTCGCCAAGAAGGTCGCGGAAGTGACCGGACAGGGCCAGGGCAAGAGCTTCTTCCTGAACATCAAGGGCCCGGAGCTCCTCAACAAGTACGTCGGCGAGACCGAGCGGCAGATCCGCCTCGTCTTCCAGCGTGCCCGCGAGAAAGCCAGCGAGGGCACCCCCGTCATCGTCTTCTTCGACGAGATGGAGTCCCTCTTCCGCACCCGCGGCTCCGGCGTCAGCTCGGACGTGGAGAACACCATCGTCCCGCAGCTGCTCGCCGAGATCGACGGCGTGGAGGGTCTGCAGAACGTGGTCGTGATCGGCGCCTCGAACCGCGAGGACATGATCGACCCCGCCATCCTGCGGCCCGGACGACTCGACGTGAAGATCAAGATCGAGCGCCCGGACGCCGAAGCGGCCAAGGACATCTTCGGGAAGTACCTCACCCAGCGCCTGCCGCTGCACGCCGACGACCTCGGCGAGAACGGCAGCGACCGGGCGGCCACGGTCCACAACATGATCCAGACCGCCGTGGAGCACATGTACGCGGAATCCGAGGAGAACCGCTTCCTCGAAGTCACGTACGCCAATGGCGACAAGGAAGTCCTGTACTTCAAGGACTTCAACTCCGGCGCAATGATCGAGAACATCGTCGGCCGCGCCAAGAAGATGGCCATCAAGGCCTTCCTCGAACAGAAACAGAAGGGCCTCAGGGTCTCGCATCTCCTCCAGGCTTGCATCGACGAGTTCAAGGAGAACGAGGACCTGCCGAACACCACCAACCCGGACGACTGGGCCCGCATCTCCGGAAAGAAGGGCGAGCGGATCGTGTACATCCGCACTCTCGTCACCGGAAAGCAGGGCGCGGACACCGGACGCTCCATCGACACGGTGGCGAACACCGGTCAGTACCTGTAAAAGACAGGGTGGCTGCGGGTGCCCGGACCGGGTACCCGCAGCCCACTGTTTTTCCGGGCAACTATCACGTGGCCGTCCGCTCGACGTCGGAGCGAAGCAATGACGCAAATGATCTCCCCACCGGCGCGGAGGCGTTCTAGGCTCGTCCATACCGCCGAGTCGCGCCGTGCGGGTACGGGCACCGCACGCGCATCGGAGAACCAGCGGTACTTGAGCGCCGCCCCCGACCGAGGGCGCCGCCGGGCAAGGAGGGCCGCATGACCGTACGGCGAGTAATGGGCATCGAGACGGAGTACGGAATCTCCGTCCCCGGCCACCCCAATGCCAATGCCATGCTCACCTCGTCCCAGATCGTCAACGCGTACGCGGCGGCGATGCACCGGGCCCGCCGCGCCCGCTGGGACTTCGAGGAGGAGAACCCGCTGCGCGACGCCCGGGGCTTCGACCTCGCGCGCGAGTCCGCCGACTCCAGCCAGCTGACCGACGAGGACATCGGCCTGGCCAACGTGATCCTCACCAACGGAGCACGGCTCTACGTCGACCACGCCCACCCCGAGTACAGCTCCCCGGAGATCACCAACCCGCGCGACGCGGTCCTGTGGGACAAGGCCGGCGAGCGCATCATGGCCGAGGCCGCCGACCGCGCGGCCCAGCTGCCCGGCGCCCAGCCGATCCACCTGTACAAGAACAACACCGACAACAAGGGCGCCTCGTACGGCACGCACGAGAACTACCTGATGAAGCGGGAGACCCCCTTCTCGGACATCGTGCGGCATCTGACGCCGTTCTTCGTCTCCCGGCAGGTCGTCACCGGCGCCGGCCGCGTCGGCCTCGGCCAGGACGGACACGAGCACGGCTTCCAGCTCAGCCAGCGCGCGGACTACTTCGAGGTCGAGGTCGGCCTGGAGACCACCCTCAAGCGCCCCATCATCAACACCCGCGACGAGCCCCACTCGGACGCCGAGAAGTACCGCCGCCTGCACGTGATCATCGGCGACGCGAACCTCTCCGAGATCTCGACCTACCTCAAGCTCGGGACGACGGCGCTGGTCCTCTCCATGATCGAGGACGGCTTCATCGCCGTCGACCTGGCCGTGGACCAGCCGGTCCGCACCCTCCACCAGGTCTCGCACGACCCGTCCCTCCAGCACCTGATCACTCTGCGTAGCGGCCGCACGCTGACCGCGGTCCAGCTCCAGATGGAGTACTACGAGCTGGCCAGGAAGTACGTCGAGGAGCGCTTCGGCGCCGACGCGGACGACCAGACTAAGGACGTCCTGTCCCGCTGGGAGGACGTCCTCGGCCGCCTGGAGAGCGACCCCATGAGCCTGTCCGGCGAACTCGACTGGGTCGCCAAGCGCGAGCTGATGGAGGGCTACCGGCGCCGCGACGGCCTGGACTGGGACGCCGCGCGGCTGCACCTGGTCGACCTCCAGTACGCCGACGTACGGGCCGAGAAGGGCCTCTACAACCGTCTGGCGGCCCGCGGCAAGATGAAGCGGCTGCTGACCGAGGACGAGGTCGAGCGGGCCCGTACGGCGCCGCCCGAGGACACCCGCGCGTACTTCCGCGGCCGCTGCCTGGAGCAGTACGCGGACGACGTCGCCGCCGCCTCCTGGGACTCGGTCATCTTCGACCTGCCCGGCCACGACTCCCTGCAACGCGTCCCCACGCTGGAGCCCCTGCGCGGCACGCGCAACCACGTCAAGGAGCTGCTCGACCGGTGCCGGACGGCCGAAGATCTGGTCCGCGTGCTCTCCGGCAGCTGATCCGCGGCTGAAAAGCCTCCGGCGGGGGAATCACAGAGGTGGGCTCCGCACGTTGCACCAACTGCGGGGCCGATGTCGGAGCCGACTTGTAGGGTTCTGATCACGAACGGCCTGTACGAATACGTACGACGTGTATGTCGAACCGAGCGGGGTGAGCTGGATATGGCGACCAAGGACACCGGCGGCGGACAGCAGAAGGCGACGCGCTCCACCGAGGAGGTCGAGGAGCAGGCGCAGGACGCCCAGGCGACCGAAGACCTCAAGGAGCGCCAGGAAAAACTGAGCGACGACGTCGACTCGGTCCTGGACGAAATCGACGACGTCTTGGAAGAGAACGCCGAGGATTTCGTGAGGTCCTTCGTTCAAAAGGGTGGCGAATAGACCCCCGATTCCTTCGAATCGAAGGTCGTCTCCTCATGAATGAATCGGGGGGTCGACGCTGCTCGCGATGTAATCAGTCACTGTCGCGAGCGGCGTTCGCCGGCAACAAGTCCATGCCCGACGGTCTCCAGGCGTACTGCCGCGCATGCTCGGCCGAGTACTACCGCCAGCGCCAGGAGGCCAAGGGCAAGAAGGTGCGGGCCAAGGTCCGGGTGCCCGCGGGCCACAAGCGCTGCCCGCAGTGCGAGATCGTCAAGCCGCACTCCGCGTGGGAACGCAACAACTCCTCCTCGGACGGCTGGGCAAGTTACTGCCGGGCCTGCCGGGCGGAGCGGAACCGGATCAGCTACTTCAAGCGCAAGTACGGCCTCCGGCCGGACGAGTTGGAAGCCTTGCGCCAGGAGCAGAGAGGCGTGTGCTGTATTTGTCTGTCTGCTCCGGCCGAACATGTGGATCACTGCCACGAGACGGGTAGGGTCCGTGGCGTACTGTGCTTCAGCTGCAACGCAGCCCTGGGGCAGTTCAAGGACCGGCCCGACACGATAAGGCGGGCCGCCGCATACCTGGAAGGAAACGCGTGGAAGCCAACCCTCGTAGCACCGGGCGTCTACCGGCTGCCTTCCTGACGCCCGGGTCGTCGTCCTTCATGGACTTCCTGGCCGAGCACCAGCCGGAAATTCTGCCGGGGAACCGGCAGTTGCCGCCGACGCAGGGCGTCATCGAGGCCCCGCACGGCACGACCATCGTCTCCGTGACGTTCCCCGGCGGCGTGGTGCTCGCCGGCGACCGCCGGGCCACGATGGGGAACGTGATCGCGCAGCGCGACATCGAGAAGGTCTTCCCGGCGGACGAGTACTCGGCCGTCGGCATCGCCGGCACCGCCGGTCTGGCCGTCGAGATGGTGAAGCTCTTCCAGTTGGAGCTGGAGCACTTCGAGAAGGTCGAGGGTGCTCAGCTGTCGCTGGAGGGCAAGGCGAACCGGCTGTCCACGATGATCCGCTCGAACCTCGGCATGGCGATGCAGGGGCTGGCCGTGGTGCCGCTCTTCGCCGGGTACGACGTCGACCGGGAGAAGGGGCGCATCTTCTCGTACGACGTCACCGGCGGGCGCAGCGAGGAGCACGGGTACGCCGCGACCGGTTCGGGTTCGGTCTTCGCGCGCGGGGCGATGAAGAAGCTCTACCGCGAGGATCTGACGGAGGAGCAGGCGACGACGCTGGTCGTGCAGGCGCTGTACGACGCGGCGGACGACGACTCGGCGACCGGTGGTCCGGACATGGCGCGGCGGATCTTCCCGATCGTCACGGTCATCTCGCAGGACGGGTTCCGTCGGCTGACGGACGGGGAGTCGTCGGAGATCGCCCGGGCGATCCTGGAGCGGCGGCTCGAGCAGCCGGACGGCCCGCGCGCTGCGCTGCTGTGAGTGGTCTGTTCGCCCTTCTTTCCTCACTGACGCGTTACTGACAGAAAGGGACGGATAGCCGGTGTCGACGCCGTTCTATGTCTCACCCCAGCAGGCGATGGCCGATCGCGCGGAGTATGCGCGCAAGGGCATCGCCCGCGGCCGCAGCCTGGTCGTGCTGCAGTACGCCGACGGCATCGTGTTCGTCGGTGAGAACCCGTCCCGGGCCCTGCACAAGTTCAGCGAGATCTACGACCGGATCGGCTTCGCGGCCGCCGGCAAGTACAACGAGTACGAGAACCTGCGGATCGGGGGTGTCCGGTACGCGGATCTGCGGGGGTACACGTATGACCGCGACGATGTGACGGCCCGTGGTCTGGCGAATGTGTACGCGCAGACGCTGGGCACCATCTTCTCCAGCGCGGCCGAGAAGCCGTACGAGGTGGAGCTGGTCGTCGCGGAGGTCGGTGAGACGTCCGAGGGCGATCAGATCTACCGGTTGCCGCATGACGGGTCGATCGTGGACGAGCACGGCTCGGTGGCGGTGGGCGGCAACGCGGAGCAGATCAGTGGTTATCTCGACCAGCGTCACCGGGACGGTATGACGTTGTCCGAGGCGCTGGAGCTGGCCGTGCAGGCGTTGTCGCGGGACACGAACGGCAGTGAGCGGGAGATTCCGGCGGAGCGGCTCGAGGTGGCGGTCCTGGACCGGACGCGGCCGCAGCAGCGCAAGTTCAAGCGGATCGCGGGGCGGCAGCTGTCGCGGCTGCTCACGGCCGAGGGGGCTGCCGCGACGTCGAAGGCGGCGTCGGACGCGGTGTCCGACGACGCCTCGGACGATACGTCGGAGGATTCCGCCGAGGAGTAGTAGGTCTTTGCAGGTGTGCGCGGGCCCCGGCCGGGTGGTGTACCGGCCGGGGCACTCGTGTGTCAGGAGCGGGTGCGGGGTGGGGGCGCCGTCGAGCCGCGGACGACCAGGTCGACGGGGAGGGGGGTCGTCTCGGGGGTGCGGCCGTCGAGGACGGCGAGGAGGGCGGCCATGCCGCGCTCGCCGAACTGTTCGGCCGGCAGGCGGACCGTGGTGAGTTCGGGTTCGACGGCGGTGGCCAGGGAGAGGTCGTCGAATCCGGTGACCGAGAAGTGTTCGGGGATGCGCAGCCCCATGCGGCGGGCGGCCTTGTAGGCGCCGGTGGCGAGCTTGTCGTCGTCGCAGACGAGGGCGGTGGGCCGGATCGGGCCGCAGGTGTGCAGGGCTCGCTCGGTGGCGGCGAGGGCGTCCTCGACGGTCAGGGCGGAGCGGACGGTGCGGAGTGTGGTGCCGGGGGTCTGGGCGACGCGGCGGGCAAGTTCGCGGGCGCGGACGTCGAAGGTCCAGGACCGTACGGCGGAGGCGAGGTGCAGGAAGTGGCGGTGGCCGAAGGTGAGCAGGTGGTCGGTGATCTGCCGGATGCCGTCGGCGAGGTCGAGGTTGACGGTGGTGGCGCCGGGACTGTCGGTGGGGTCGCTGTCGAGCATGACGAGGGGCAGTTCGTCGCCGCGCAGGGCCGTGACGGCGTCGGCGGCCATGGAGGAGGCGAGGATGCCGTCGAGGGCGGCGGGGGCGGAGGGGAAGGGGTCGCGGGCGCGGCCGATGCCGTCGGGGGAGGGGTAGAGGACGACGCCGAAGTCGTGGGCGGCGGCGACGCGGGCGGCGCCGGTGTAGACGCCGGCGAAGAACTCGTTGGTGAGGGCGGGGACGACGAGCAGGGCGGTGCGGGTGCGGCCGAGGCGGAGGTTGCGGGCCGCGAGGTTGGGGCGGTAGCCGAGTTCGCGTGCGGCCGCGCGGACGCGTTCGGCGGTGGCGGCGGCGACCCGGCCGCGCCATTTGTCGCCCAGGACGAGGGAGACGGCGGCCTGGGAGACGCCGGCGGCGCGGGCCACGTCCCGGCTGGTGGGGCGGGTGGCCGCTGTCCCGTCCGTACCGCTGCTCACTGCTGCCTCCGTCTGGGGTCGTTCTGGAGGGCCGACGGTATCGGGTGGTCGCGGGGCCCGGGCACGTGGTACGTATAACGCCTCGACGTTATACGTAAAACTTCAGGAGGGGGGCGGCGCGATGGCCGCCGGGTACGCGGAGATCCTGCGGGCGCGCCATGCGCTGCGGCTGCTGACGGGCACGCTCGTCGGCAGGCTGCCGAACGCCACGGCGGCGATCGCCATCGTGCTGTTCATCCGTGCCGAGGGCGGCACGTACTCGCTCGCCGGCGCGCTCGCGGCGGTGTACGGGGTGGCCAACGCGGTCGGGCAGCCGGTGCTCGGCCGCCTCGTCGACCTGCGCGGCCAGCCGGCGGTGCAGTTGCCGGCCGCCGTCGCGTCGGCGCTGGCGATGACGCTGTTCGCGTGCGTCGGCACGGGCGCGCCGGGGTGGGCGTACACCGCCGTGGCGGTGGCCGGGCTCTGCACGCCCCCGCTGGAGGGCGGCCTGCGGGCGCTGTGGCCGAGCGTGTTGCCGCGCGAGGAGCAGGTGCACACGGCGTACGCGATGGACGCGATCGCGCAGGAGGTCATGTTCACCGTCGGGCCGCTGCTGGTGACCGTGTGCGTGTCGCTGTGGTCGGCGCAGGCCGCGCTGGTCGTCCTGAACGTCATCGGTGTGCTCGGCGCGCTCTCCGTCGTGCTGTCGCGGCCGTCGCGGGAGTGGCGGTCGGCGCCCCGCGAGGCGCACTGGCTGGGCGCCCTGCGCGCGCCGGGGCTGCTCGTCCTGCTCGCCGCCTTCTTGTTCGTCGGGCTCGCGCTCGGCTCGATCACGGTCGCCGGTGTCTCGTACGGTGACGAGCACGCCGGTGCCGGGGCGAACGTGGTCTACGGCTGGATGATGGCCGCGCTGGGGCTCGGCGCGCTGGTGGGCGGCAGCGTGTACGGGGCGCGGCGGTGGAGCGGTGCCCCCGAGGGGCGGCTGCGGTGGCTGGTGGCCCTTCTGGCGCTGTGTTACGTGCCGTTGACGCTGATGCCCGGGCCGGTGGGGATGGTGGGGCTGACGGCGGTGGCCGGGGTCTTCCTCGCGCCGTGCATCGCCTGCGCGTTCATCGTCGTGGACCGGCACGCGCCGCGGGGCACGGTGACGGAGGCGTTCTCCTGGCTCGTGACGACGTTCACGGTCGGGGCGAGCGTGGGTACGGCGGTCGCGGGGCCGGTCGTCGAATGGGGCGGCACGCGGTGGGGGTTCGCCGTGCCGGCGGCCGCGGGGGGCCTGGCGCTGCTCGTACTGCTGGCCACGGGGCGGGTTCTGACGGCCCCTCGCACGTCCGGGCAGGAGAGGGCCGCTGTGGAAAATGATCCAAACCGTGCTGTCGAACCCCGTTTCAGCTCGGGGGATCGGGCGTAATGTTCAGACATGGACCGCCGCATTTTCGGGCTGGAGAACGAGTACGGCGTCACATGCACGTTCAGGGGACAGCGGCGTCTGTCCCCTGACGAGGTGGCGCGGTACCTCTTCCGCCGTGTCGTGTCATGGGGCCGCAGCAGCAATGTCTTTCTGCGGAACGGTGCCCGCCTCTATCTTGACGTGGGTTCGCATCCGGAATACGCAACACCGGAGTGCGACAACGTGACCGAATTGGTCACCCACGACAAAGCGGGCGAGCGCATTCTGGAAGGCCTGCTCGTCGACGCCGAACGCCGCCTGCACGAGGAGGGAATCGCAGGCGACGTCTACCTCTTCAAGAACAACACCGACTCGGCGGGAAACTCCTACGGGTGCCACGAGAATTACCTGGTGGCACGGCACGGGGAGTTCTCGCGCCTCGCGGACATTCTCATTCCCTTCCTGGTCACGCGGCAGTTGCTGTGCGGCGCGGGCAAGGTGCTGCAGACTCCGCGCGGCGCCGTGTACTGCGTGAGCCAGCGCGCCGAGCACATCTGGGAGGGCGTCAGCTCCGCGACGACGCGCTCCCGGCCGATCATCAACACCCGCGACGAGCCGCACGCGGACGCCGAGCGCTACCGGCGCCTGCACGTCATCGTCGGTGACTCGAACATGTCCGAGACGACCATGCTCCTCAAGGTCGGCGCCACCGACCTGGTGCTGCGCATGATCGAGGCGGGCACGGTGATGCGCGACCTGACCCTGGAGAACCCGATCCGGGCGATCCGCGAGGTCAGCCACGACATCACGGGCCGGCGCAAGGTGCGCCTGGCCAGCGGCCGCGAGGCCTCCGCCCTGGAGGTGCAGCGCGAGTACTACGAGAAGGCCGTCGACTTCGTGGAGCGCCGGGGCATCCGCACCGGCACCGTCGACCAGGTCCTGGAGCTGTGGGGCCGCACGCTCGACGCGATCGAGGCGGAGGACCTCGACCGCATCGGCACCGAGATCGACTGGGTCATGAAGTACAAGCTCATCGAGCGCTACCGCGCCAAGCACAACATGACCATGTCGCATCCGCGGGTCGCGCAGATAGACCTCGCGTACCACGACATCCACCGCCGCCGGGGCCTCTACTACCTCCTGGAGAAGAAGGGCCAGGCCGCCCGGATCTGCAACGACCTGAAGATCTTCGAGGGCAAGTCGGTGCCGCCGCAGACCACGCGCGCGCGGCTGCGCGGCGACTTCATCCGCCGGGCCCAGGAACAGCGCCGTGACTTCACGGTCGACTGGGTCCATCTGAAGCTGAACGACCAGGCGCAGCGCACCGTGCTCTGCAAGGACCCGTTCCGCAGTGTGGACGACCGGGTGGAGAAGCTGATCGCCGGTATGTAGGCGTTCCGGGGTCTTCTCCGGTCCGGCCCGTCCCCGCCAGGGCCTCGTACGAATCATTCGTACGAGGCCCTTCGGCCGCCCTTGGAAAAGGCGGGGGAGGGCCTAGAGTGGCCGGACCGTACCCGAGCGACCTGAGGATCACTGTGCGACGCCGACTTGCAGCTCTACTGATCGTGCCGGCACTGGCGCTGACCGCGACGGCCTGCGGCAGCGACGACGGCAAGAAGGACGCGGCGGACAAGGCGGACTCCTCCGCGTCGCCGAAGGCGGCCGAGGTGCCCAAGCCGGTCGACACCGCGAACCCGATGCCGAAGGTGAGCGGTGCCCTCGGCAAGAAGGCGACGATCACGCTGCCCAAGGGCGACCCGAGCGGCAAGTTCGTCGTGCACACGCTCTCCGAGGGCAGCGGCGCCGAGGTGAAGAAGAACGACCTGGTGTCGATGAACTTCACCGGCAAGCTCTGGAAGGGCGGCAAGGACCTCGGCACGACCTACGGGGCGCAGGGCGGCGGCGACCAGATGGTCACGGCGGGCGGCCAGGGCCAGCTCCCGGCCTTCGCGCAGGCCGTGACCGGGCAGAAGGAGGGCAGCCGGGTACTGGTTGTGGCGCCACCGGCGGCGGGCTTCGGCAGCCAGGGCAATCCGCAGGCCGGCATCTCCGCGACGGACACGCTGGTCTTCGCCGTCGACATCGGCAAGGTGATCCCGAAGAAGGCCGAGGGCACGCAGGGCGCGATCCCCTCGAACCTGCCGCAGATCAAGGCCGACGCGGAGGCGCCGGCCACGATCTCCGTGCCGAAGAACGACCCGCCGAAGCAGCTCGTCGACCAGGTCCTGATCAAGGGCAAGGGCGCCGAGGTCAAGAGCGGCCAGACGGTCGCGATGCAGTACAGCGGTGCCGCGTGGAAGCCGAACGCGGGCAAGGAGAAGGCGGAGCTGTTCGACTCGTCCTGGAAGACGGGCCAGCCCTTCTCGACCGTCATCGGCAAGGGCCAGGTCATCAAGGGCTGGGACACCGGGATCGTCGGCAAGCACGTCGGTGACCGGGTCCTTCTGGTGATCCCGGCCGACCAGGCGTACGGCAAGGAGGCCAAGGGCAAGACCCTCCCGGCCAACTCGACGCTGGTCTTCGTGGTCGACATCCTCGCCGCGCACTGACCGCCCCGGAAGTGGCAGACTGTCCCGGTTGCCCAATCGCCGACAAGCAGGAGCACTACACGTGAGCATCGACAAGCCCGAGATCGATTTCCCCGACGGCCCGGCCCCGACGGACCTGGAGATCGTGGACCTCTGGGAGGGCGACGGCCCCGAGGCGAAGGCGGGCGACACCGTCTCCGTGCACTACGTGGGCGTGGCGTTCTCCACCGGTGAGGAGTTCGACGCCTCCTGGAACCGCGGCAACCCGCTGCAGTTCCAGCTCGGTGGCGGCCAGGTCATCCAGGGCTGGGACACGGGTCTGCAGGGCATGAAGGTCGGCGGCCGTCGCCGGCTGACCATCCCCGCGCACCTCGCGTACGGCGAGCGCGGCGCCGGCGGCGGCCGCATCGCCCCCGGCGAGACGCTGATCTTCGTCTGTGACCTGATCTCCGTCTGAGTCCGACACCCCACGACCGCTTCCGGTCGGCGCAGGGCCCATGCCGGTCGGCATGGGCCCTGCGCCGTGCCCTGGCTTTTGCCGGTACACCCCGGAGCGGTACGGTCATCGGTCGGGAGCCACATGAGGAAAGGGCGTCGATGGCCATTGCCAAGGCCGAGCGGCTGATGAATCTGGCGCTGTGTCTGCTCGGGACGCGGCGGCCACTCAGCAAGCGCGAGCTGCGGGGGTCGATCGAGGCCTACCTGGAGGCGGGCAACGACGACTCCTTCAATCGCATGTTCGAGCGCGACAAGGACGATCTGCGCGAACTCGGCCTGGTCATCGAGACCGTGGAGAACCTGGACGGCGACGTCGGCTACCTGGCCCGCCGGGACAGCAACCGGCTGCCGCCCGTCACGTTCGACGGCGAGGAGGCCGCCGCCCTCGGGCTCGCCGCGAAGGTGTGGCAGCAGGCCCGCCTCGCCGGTGCGGCCAGCGGCGCCCTGCAGAAGCTGCGGGCCGCGGGGATGCCCGAGGACGTGGACCCGTACGAGAGCCACGGTGCGCTGGAACCGCGGATCCCGGTGCACGAGGCGGCCTTCGAGCCGCTGATGCTGGCCTGCCGCGACCGGCGTCCCGTCGTCTTCGACTACCGCAAGGCGACCGCCGCGCGCCCCGCGCCCCGCCATGTCGAGCCGTGGGCCCTGGAGTGCTGGCGCGGCCACTGGTACCTGGCGGGCTGGGACCGCGACCGGGAGGCGGAGCGGGTCTTCCGGCTCTCCCGGATCACCGGCAAGGTCCGCTCGCGCGCCGGCCAGTTCACGGCCGCCGTGCCGGATGTGGTGACCGTCCGCGAGACCGTCGCGGGCTGGGCGGGGGAGAGTGCCACCCGCTCCGCGCTGATCCGGCTGCGCACGGGCGCGGGCTACCCGCTGCGCGCCAAGGCCGTCTCCGTGCGGGAACGGGGCGACGGCTGGGACGAGTTGGAGGTTCCCTACGGGCACGGGCTCGACGCCTGGCTCGTGGAGTTCGGGCCCGACGTGGTCGTCCTTGGGCCCGCGGAGCTGCGGGCCGACGTCGTGGACCGGCTGCGCGCCGTGGCCAAGGGCTGAGGGGGAGAACAGACAGGTATGGCTTCCAACGCCATCGACCAGACCCGGCGGATGCTGTCCCTGGTGACGTATCTGCGCGAGCGCCCCGGCGCGCGCGTCGAGGACGTCGCCCGGGCCTTCGGCATCACCGAGGACGAACTCATCTCGGACCTGGACGTGCTGCCGCTGTGCGGGACGAGCTTCCGCGGCGGCGACCTCCTGGACATCGACACCGACGGCGACCGCATCTGGTGGCACAACCCGGACGACGTCGCCGAGCCGCTGCGGATCGCCGCCGACGAGGCGACGGCGCTGCTGGTCGCCGCGCGGGCGGTGGCCACCCTGCCGGGGCTGCGCGAGAGCGACCGCCTCGCCCTGCTGCGCGCGACCGCCAAGCTGGAGACCGCGGCCGGTGAGGTGGCGAGCGCGAGCGCGCGCCTGAACGTCACCTTCGAGTCCGAGGGCGGGGTCTTCGCCGACGTCGACCGCGCGATCTCCGAGCGGCGCCGGCTGTGGATCCGCTACTACTCACCCGCGCGCGACGAGGTCACCGAGCGGGAGATCGACCCGATCCGGCTGGTCAGCGTCGGCCACACCTATGTGGAGGCGTGGTGCCGCCGATCCGAGGCGCGGCGCACCTTCCGGCTCGACCGGGTCGCCGAGATCCGGGTCCTGGACGAGGCCGCGGCGCCGCCCGAGGTCGAGCTGCGTGACCTCTCCGAGGGGCTGGTGCAGCCGGCCGCCGAGGACCCCGAGGTCATCGTGGAGGTCGGGCCCGGCGGGCGCTGGGTCGCCGAGTACTACCCGCACGACAGCGCCGAGGAGCTGCCCGACGGCGGCCTGCGGATCACGCTGCGCACGCCCGATCCGTCCTCACTGCGCCGGCTCGCGCTGCGGCTCGGCCGGGACGGGCACATCGTGGCGCCGGCCGAGCTGGCGCTGAGCGCACGGGAGGCGGCGCGGCAGGCGCTGGCCGCGTACGACGGGGCCGCGTGAGGAAGCGGGGGGCACCGTCGCGGGACGGAGCGGCGTCGGTGGGCGCGAGGTTCGCAACGGATGGAAGGTGCGCAGTGGACAGGATGACCGGTGTGGCCGATGTCACGGATTCCACCGATATCGCCACGATGTCCGCGACGGTCGCCGCCGCGACGCCCGTCGTCTTCAAGGCCGCGTGCCCGGACTGCCGGGCCCGCAGCGAGCTCGCCGCCACCGCGCTGCGGCTGGCGATCGGCGCCAGCCGCCGCACCACCTTCTACTCGTTCACCTGCCCGGAGTGCGGGACCGCGGTGCGCAAGCCCGCCGGCGAGCGGATCGTCGAACTCCTCACCGGTGGCGGGGTGCGCACGCTGCGCCTCCACCAGACCGTCTAGGCTCGGCGCATGTTCTGGGCGATGCTGGCCGTGGCCGGGGGATTCGTGGGGCTTGCCGTGCTGGCGGTCTTCGCGGTCAAGGTGTTCGTCGAGGCGGAGCGCCTCGGGCGTCAAGTCGCCGACACCACCCGGCAGATCAACCGTGCGGCCGAGGAGCTGGAGCGGGCCGCGGTGAACGTGGCCAAGGCCGGCGGCGAGGCGCTCTGACCGCCCTCCGCGCCGTGCGGTGCGGAAGGGAAAGCGCTTTACCGTCGTGATCTGTCCGGCCCCCGGGCCGGACGGGTACGCTCCAGGGAGCGGCCTGATAGTGAGGCGTGGGCCGCAATGGGGAGTATGCACGGGGATTGCCCCGCGTTCACCCCCACGGGATACGATCGCTGCCAGCACGGTGGTCGGACAACAGTCCGAAGTCCGATCGGTACCGGCAGTCCCGCCCCCTGCCGCCTCAGTGAGAAGGTAAACGGATATGTTCGGAAAGCTCGGCGCACCCGAGATCATCCTGATCCTCGTCGTGATCATCCTGCTGTTCGGCGCGAAGAAGCTTCCGGACATGGCGCGCTCGCTCGGCAAGTCCGCCCGCATTCTCAAGAGCGAGGCCAAGGCGATGAAGAACGAGGGCAAGGACACCTCCGCCGCCCCCGCCGACCCGCCGCACCAGGACGGGCAGCCCGTGGCCCCGCGCACGATCCAGGCCTCTCCCGGCGACGTGACGAGCGCGCGTCCCGTGACCGAGCAGACCAACCAGGCGTCCAAGGGCTGATCAGGAGCCGATCCGGGGCCGCCCCCGCCATGGCGGCCTGTCGCACGAGATGAGGACGTGGGTTGCTCAAGCCTGCTCGCAAACAGGAGAGGGATCCCGAGGGGCGGATGCCCCTCGCGGAACACCTTCGCGAGCTGCGTAACCGGCTCGCGAAGGCGCTGCTGGCCATCGTCGCCGTCACGGTCGTCGCCGCCTTCTTCTACAACGACATCATCAACCTGATCACCCGGCCGATCCTCGACTCGATCGGCTGCGCGCACGACTTCTCCGAGCTGGCCCGGGTGAGGGACGCGCACTGCGCGCAGATCACCGTCAACGGACTGCTCACCCCCTTCACGCTGGCCCTGAAGGTGTCGCTGATGGCCGGTGTGGTGCTGGCCTCGCCGGTCTGGCTGTACCAGCTGTGGGGCTTCGTCGCGCCCGGGCTGCACAAGCACGAGAAGAAGTACGCCTACGGGTTCGTGGGGACGGGCGTGCCGCTCTTCCTGTGCGGCGCCTACTTCGCCTACTCGGTGCTGCCCACCACGGCCAAGGTCCTCATCGGCTTCACGCCGTCGAACACCTCCAACCTGCTGCCCCTGGACGACCTGCTCGACCTCGTCCTGCGCATGGTGCTGGTCTTCGGCCTCTCCTTCGAGCTGCCCCTGCTGCTGGTCTTCCTCAACCTCATCGGGGCGATCACCGGCAAGCGGATGCTCGGCTGGTGGCGCGGCATGATCATGGCGATCACGGTCTTCGCCGCCGTCGCCACGCCCAGCACCGACCCGTTGACCATGCTGGCCCTCGCCGCGCCGATCTGGATCCTCTACTTCGGCGCCACGGCCTTCTCCCTGCTCAACGACGCCCGCAAGCGGCGCCGTGCCGCGCTCGGCCCCGCCGACGACGAGGCCTCCGAACTCGACCTGACGCCCGAGCGGCTCGACGAGGTCGAGCCGGTCTCCGCCAGCCGCGGACTGCCCGAGCAGTCCACCGGCGAGCAGGACCGGATCAACGGTTACGACGATGTGACCTGAGGCAACCCCCGCCCGTGGCCGGACAGTTGTTAGGGTCCGGCCCGTGACCAGCGAGATCACCCTCTTCGTCAATCCCACCGCGGGACGCGGCCGGGGCGCGGGCGCCGCGCAGCCGGCCGCTTCCGCGTTGCGGGCGGCCGGCTTCTCCGTGCGGACCGTGATCGGGGAGGACGCCGCCGACGCCCTGGTACGCGCGCGTGCCGCGGTCGACGCGGGCACCGGCGCCCTGGTGGCCGTCGGCGGGGACGGACTGGTGAACCTCGCCCTCCAGGCCGTCGCCGGCACCCACACCCCGCTCGGGGTCGTCGCGGTCGGCACGGGCAACGACTTCGCGCGCTCCCTGGGGCTGCCGGTGCGGGAGCCGGCCGCGGCGGGCGCCCTCGTCGCCCGTGCCCTCAAGGGCGGGCTGCTCCGCGCCATCGACCTGGGGCGGATCGGCGACCACTGGTTCGCCACCGTGCTCGCCTCCGGCTTCGACTCCCGGGTCAACGACCGCGGCAACCGGATGCGGCTGCCGCTCGGCCGGTTCAAGTACGACCTGGCGATCGTGGCGGAGCTGGCCGCGTTCGAGCCCGTACCCTTCCGCCTGACGCTCGACGACGGCTCCGTGCGCGAGATCGCCGCGACCCTCGTCGCCGTCGGCAACGGCACGTCGTACGGGGGCGGCATGCGGATCTGCGCCGACGCCGACATGAGCGACGGACTCTTCGACGTCACCGTGGTCGGGGAGTGCTCGCGCAGGACCCTGCTGCGGGTCTTCCCACGCGTCTACAAGGGCACCCACCTCACCCATCCCGTGGTGAGCACCTACCGGGCGGCGCGGGTCGAGCTGGCCACCGAGGGAGCCGGGGGCGTCACGGGATACGCGGACGGCGAACCCGTCGGGGCGCTGCCGCTGGTCGCCCGGTGCGTGCCGGGGGCGGTGCGCGTCCTCACCGGATAAAGATCGTCCGTTGTCAGCGGGGGCCGGTAGGCTCGAAAGCACGATGACAGAGGACCTCTCACCGGCCGAGCGGTATGCGGCAGCCCGTCGACGGGCCGCAGAGCAGGCCACCGCGCTCGCGTCCTTCCGCGAGATGTACGACTTCGGCCTCGACCCCTTCCAGATCGAGGCGTGCCAGGCGCTCGAGGCGGGCAAGGGCGTCCTGGTCGCCGCGCCCACGGGTTCGGGCAAGACGATCGTCGGCGAGTTCGCCGTGCACCTCGCCCTCCAGCAGGGCAAGAAGTGCTTCTACACGACGCCGATCAAGGCGTTGTCCAACCAGAAGTACCAGGACCTCGCCAAGCGCTACGGCGCCGACAAGGTCGGCCTGCTGACCGGCGACAACAGCGTGAACAGCGACGCACCCGTGGTCGTGATGACCACCGAGGTGCTGCGCAACATGCTGTATGCGGGCTCGCAGGCGCTGCGCAACCTCGGTTACGTGGTCATGGACGAGGTCCACTACCTCTCCGACCGCTTCCGGGGCGCCGTCTGGGAAGAGGTGATCATCCACCTCCAGGAGTCCGTGACCCTGGTCTCCCTGTCGGCCACGGTGTCGAACGCGGAGGAGTTCGGCGACTGGCTCGACACCGTGCGCGGCTCCACCGAGGTGATCGTCTCCGAGCACCGGCCGGTACCGCTCTTCCAGCACGTGCTCGCCGGGCGCCGGATGTACGACCTCTTCGAGGAGGGCGAGGGCAGCAAGAAGGCGGTCAATCCCGACCTGACGCGGATGGCGCGCATGGAGGCGAGCCGGCCCTCGTACCAGGACCGGCGGCGCGGGCGCGCCATGCGCGAGGCCGACCGGGAGCGGGAGCGCCGCCAGCGCTCCCGGATCTGGACGCCGGGCCGCCCCGAGGTCATCGACCGGCTCGACGCGGCGGGGCTGCTGCCCGCCATCACCTTCATCTTCAGCCGCGCCGCGTGCGAGGCCGCGGTCCAGCAGTGCCTCTTCGCGGGGCTGCGGCTGAACAGCGAGGACGCGCGCGCCGAGGTCCGCGAGATCGTCGAGGCGCGCACCGCCTCCATCCCGGACGAGGACCTGCACGTCCTCGGGTACTACGAGTGGCTCGAAGGCCTGGAGCGCGGGATCGCCTGCCACCACGCGGGCATGCTGCCGACCTTCAAGGAGGTCGTGGAGGAGCTGTTCGTCCGCGGCCTCGTCAAGGCCGTCTTCGCCACCGAGACGCTGGCGCTCGGCATCAACATGCCCGCCCGGTCGGTCGTGCTGGAGAAGCTCGTCAAGTGGAACGGGGAGCAGCACGCCGACATCACCCCGGGTGAGTACACGCAGCTGACGGGGCGCGCCGGCCGCCGGGGCATCGACGTCGAGGGCCACGCCGTCGTGCTGTGGCAGCGCGGCTTCAGCCCGGAGCACCTCGCCGGGCTCGCGGGCACCCGCACCTATCCGCTCCGGTCGAGCTTCAAGCCCTCGTACAACATGGCGGTGAACCTGGTCGGGCAGTTCGGCCGGCACCGCTCGCGCGAACTCCTGGAGACCTCGTTCGCGCAGTTCCAGGCGGACAAGTCGGTGGTCGGCATCTCCCGGCAGGTCCAGAAGAACGAGGAGGGGCTCGAGGGCTACAAGGAGTCCATGACCTGCCACCTCGGGGACTTCGACGAGTACGCGCGGCTGCGCCGCGAGCTCAAGGACCGTGAGACGGACCTGGCCAAGCAGGGCGCGGCGCAGCGGCGGGTCCAGGCGGCGGCGGCGCTGGAGAAGCTCAAGCCCGGTGACGTCATCCACGTACCGACGGGCAAGTTCGCGGGGCTCGCGCTCGTGCTCGACCCCGGACTCCCGGCCGGGCGGACCAACGGGCACCGCGGGTTCGAGCACCACGACGGCCCGCGCCCGCTGGTGCTGACCGCGGAGCGGCAGGTCAAGCGGCTCGGCTCGATCGACTTCCCGGTGCCCGTGGAGGTGCTGGAGCGGATGCGCATCCCGAAGTCGTTCAACTCCCGCTCGCCGCAGTCGCGCCGTGATCTCGCCTCGGCGCTGCGCACCAAGGCCGGGCACATCGTGCCCGACCGGCACAGGAAGGGACGGGCACCGGCCGCCGACGACCGGGAGATCGCCCGGCTGCGCGCCGAGTTGCGGGCCCACCCCTGCCACGGCTGCTCCGACCGGGAGGACCACGCCCGCTGGGCCGAGCGCTACCACCGGCTGCACCGCGACACCGCGCAGCTGGAGCGCCGCATCGAGGGCCGCACCAACACGATCGCGCGCACCTTCGACCGCATCGTCAAGCTGCTGACCGAGATGGACTATCTGCGCGGCGACGAGGTCACCGAGCACGGCAAGCGGCTCGCGCGGCTCTACGGCGAGCTGGACCTGCTGGCGAGCGAGTGCCTGCGCGACGGGGTGTGGGAGGGCCTGGACCCCGCCGAACTCGCCGCGTGCGTCTCGGCGCTGGTCTTCGAGGCGCGGGCCGCCGACGACGCGCTCGCGCCCAAGGTCCCGTCGGGCAAGGCGAAGGCCGCGCTCGGCGAGATGGTGCGGATCTGGGGCCGGCTCGATGCTCTGGAGGAGGATTTCCGGATCAACCAGGCGGAGGGGGTCGGCCAGCGCGAGCCCGATCTCGGCTTCGCCTGGGCCGCGTACCAGTGGGCCTCCGGCCGCGGCCTCGACGAGGTGCTGCGCGAGGCGGAGATGCCGGCCGGTGACTTCGTGCGATGGTGCAAGCAGGTCATCGACGTGCTGGGACAGATCGCGGCGGCGGCGCCCCGCGAGTCGACGGTGGCGCGCAACGCGCGCAAGGCCGTGGACGGGCTGCTGCGCGGCGTCGTGGCGTACTCCTCGGTGGGGTAGCCCGCAGGGGGCGGCGCCCCCGGTACATGGCAGGGATGGAGAAGGGCCCGGGACGGGATGTCCCGGGCCCTTCTGCCGTGTGACGCACGGGAGTTCGGGCGCGTGGACGCCCTTACTCCATGTGTGCGAATCGCAGCGGAGCGTGCAAATGGGAGCGAGTGTATGCCTGCCGCCGGGAGATTTCAGGGCCTTGCTGAATATGACTCGGCGATGATCCGGTCGGACTAAGCTCGCCCGCAGCGCACCGAGTTGAGCTGGATTCGGGCGTTTGTTCCCCCGTGCGTCGATGGTGCGCATTGATCCCCGGCACGAACTGTGGCGAACCATCGCCGACTTCCCCGACCCGACCGTTCAGAGGGCATACATGGTGAGTGTTCAATCGCCTCCCGGTGGCCGAGACATCCCCTACACACGCGTGCTGTTGCTGCCCGCCATGGTCATGGCCGCCACCACCGGCGCGGCCGTCGCCCTGGTCACCCAGCCCGCCCGCCTCGCCGTGGCCCTGTGCGGCGCGCTCGGCACGCTCCTGGTGGTCGCCGTCGCGGCCGAGGCCGTCCGGCGCGGACGCCTCCTCAAGGGGCTGCGCCTCCAGTACGCGCGGCACACCGCCGACCTGGAAGCGCGCATCTCCGCCCAGGAACACCGCACGATGCGCGTCGCCAAGGAGGTCCTGCCGCACGCCCTGTACCGGATGCGCACCGGTGACAACCCCCGGGACGCCGTCCGCAACACCTGCGACTCCGACCCCGCCTTCCGCGACACCACCCAGGGCGAGCGCGAACTGCTGCGCCTCGCCCTCAAGGAGATCGACCGCGAGGAGGCCATGCGCGACGCCGCGCAGCGCGCCTTCGTCTCCATCGCCCGCCGCGTCCAGGCCATCGTGCACAAACAGGCCCAGGAACTGCGCGAGATGGAGGAGGACCACGGCCGCAACCCGGAGGTCTTCGACGACCTCCTGCGCATCGACCACGGCACCGCCCTGATCGGCCGGCTCGCCGACTCCGTCACCGTCCTCGGCAACGCCCGCCCCGGCCGCCAGTGGCCCAAGCCCGTCCGGCTCTACAGCGTGTTGCGCGGCGCCATGTCCCGCATCCTCGAATACCCGCGCATCGACCTGCACGCGATCTGTGACGTGGCCATCAGGGGCGTCTCCGTGGAGCCCCTCATCCACGCCTGCGCCGAGCTCCTCGACAACGCCACCCGCTACTCGCCACCGCAGACCCGGGTGCACGTCACCGCCGTGGAGGTGCAGACCGGCATCGCCATCGAGATCGAGGACGGCGGCGTCAGCCTGGGCGAGGAGCAGCGCGCCAAGGCCGAGCGGATGCTCGACAAGGCCAAGGCCGGCATCGACCTGAACGACCTCGGCGAGAACCCGCGCCTCGGCCTCGCCATCGTGGGCCGCCTCTGCTCGATGTACGACATGCAGATCTCGCTGCGCCAGTCCGCCTACGGCGGCGTGCGCGCCGTCCTCGTCGTGCCGCGCGACATGATGAGCACCGGGCCCGCGCCCGGCCTCGCCCACGGCATCGGCGCCACCGCCGTCCCCCGCGTCGACCACAACGGCGTACCGATCAAGGAAGAGCCGCGGCTGAAGAAGACGCGCCGGCCCACCACGGGTCCGCGCCCCTCCGCCCCGGTCGTCACCGCGATGGAGGACGACGTCCCCGTGGTCACGGAATGGCGGGCCAACGGACTGCCGCAGCGGCGCCGCAAGGTCGACACGAAGATCATCGACGACCAGATCGTCGTGACGCCCCGCCACCCCGATCTGTCCGGGCCGGCGTCCGGAGCGGGTTCCGGCGGCGGCGCGAGGCCGGGCTCCGGTCGCGGCCCCGCCTCCGCCCCGCCCGCCGAACCGGAGCACGAGCGGCCCGCGCAGCCCGAACCGGGCCTGTGGGTCGAGGCGTTCATGAACGGGCTGAAGCCCGGCGAGAACGGCGCGGCCGCCGGTGCGGACCCGGACAAGCCGTACGACGACGCGTACAACCAGCAGGTCGACGAGGGAGACCGCCAGTGATCCAGCAACGCGCCAACTTCGACTGGATGCTCAAGGAGCTCGCCGACGGCGTGCCCAATGTGCGCCAGGTCGTGGTGCTCTCCGCGGACGGTCTGCGCATCGCCCGGTTCGGCGGCGATCCCGACGGCGCCGACCGGATCGCCGCGGCCTGCGCCGGACTCCAGTCCCTCGCCTCCGCCGTCGCCTCCGAGATCCCGGAGAGCAACGGCAAGATGAACATGGTCATCATCGAGGTCGACGGCGGCTTCTTCTATCTGATGGCCGCGGGCAAGGGCGCGTACCTCGCCGTCCTCGCCGACCCGTACGTCGACGCGGGGCTGATCAGCCACCAGATGCGCGACCTCGTCATCCGCATCGGCGCCCACCTGACCAGCCCGCCCCGACGCAACGGCCAGACCGTATGACGCCACGCTCCCTGGAACCGCCGTTCCGCGACGAAGAACCGCCGCCCCAGCGCGAGCGCCGCCCGGCCCCGGGCCCGGACGAGAAGGGCCCCAAGGACCCCAGGGACCCCGAGCGGCTCTACGTCATCACCGGCGGCACCGAGGGCGCCGAGCGCGCCACCCTCGACCTGGTCACCCTCATCGTGGCCCGCGCCGACCCCCCGCCGGCCGCACCGCCGGAACAGAGCGCCGTCCTGCGCATGTGCCGCACGCCCCTGTCCACGGCGGAGATCTCGGCCTATCTCAACCTGCCGTTCAGCGTGGTCACCGTGCTGCTCGGCGAACTCCTCGCGGCCGAACTCGTCCAGTCGCGGGCACCGGTGATCCGGGGCGCCGTCGCCGACCGTTCCCTCCTCGAAGCGGTGATGCATGGACTACAGAAGCTCTGACGCCGGCGCCGCGACGGAGACGCCGGCGAGCGGCGTTCACATCCCCGGCCCGCGCGCCGAGGACCGGATGCCCGAGACGGTCACCTCCGCCGTGAAGATCGTCATCGTGGGCGGGTTCGGTGTTGGCAAGACCACGATGGTCGGCTCGGTCAGCGAGATCCGCCCGCTCACCACCGAGGAGACGATGACCCAGGCGGGCATCGGCGTCGACGACGACTACGGCTCCGAGACCAAGACCGCCACCACCGTCGCCATGGACTTCGGGCGGATCAGCATCACCGACGAACTCGTCCTCTACCTGTTCGGCACGCCGGGCCAGGAGCGGTTCTGGTTCCTGTGGAACGGACTGTTCGAGGGCGCGCTCGGCGCCGTCGTGCTCATCGACAGCCGCCGCCTCGAAGTCAGTTTCGACGTGATCGGACGCCTGGAGGAGCGCGGCGTGCCGTTCGTCATCGCGAACAACGCCTTCCCCGACGGGCCGAGTTACCCCACGGAGGAGCTGCGCCACGCCCTCGACCTCGACCCGCACGTCCCGATCATCGAGTGCGACGCGCGCCGCCGCGCCTCCAGCCGTGACGTCCTCATGACCCTCATGCGCTATCTGCACGAGATGGCCGTACGGGTCTGACGCCATGGCGTCCCCACGCGCCCCGTGCGCCCTCACCCCGCCCCCACCACCCCTGTTGCCTTCACGACCGGAGCGATCACCGTGACGTCTCCCTCCCAGCCCTCCCAGTCGCCCGCCGGCTACGACCCCCTGGGCGACCCCGCGTTCGGCCCGCCGCCGGGCTGCCCCGCGCACGCGCTCGGTCCCGACGGGATCCGCCGGCTCTACGGGCCCGAGGCCGACGCGGACCTCGCGGCCGTCTACGAGAAACTCCGCGCCGAGCACGGGCCCGTCGCCCCCGTGCTCATCCACGACGACGTACGCATGTGGGCGGTGCTCGGCCACAGCGAGAACCTCCACATGATCCGCTCCACCTCCCAGTTCAACCGCGACGCCCGCAACTGGACCGCCCTGAAGAACGGCACGGTCAAACCCACCCACCCGCTCGCGCCGGTCTTCAGCTGGCAGCCCATCTGCTCCATGACCGAGGGGGCCGAACAGCTGCGGCTGCGCGGCGCCGTCACCCACGCCCTGGAGATCATCGACCACCGCAGCCTGCGCCGGGCCATCAACAAGGCCTGCCAGGAGATCATCAACCGGTTCTGCGAGCGCGGCTCGTGCGACGTCGTCAGCGAGTTCGCCGAGCACCTGCCGATGATGGTCATGCTCGACATCTTCGGCGCCTCCGAGGCCTACAGCGAGCGCTTCGTGCAGGCCGCCCGCGACATGATCAAGGGCACCGAGACGGCGATCGCCAGCAACGAATACATCATGGGCATCCTCATGGAGCTCACCGCCCGCCGCCGGGGCGGTCCCGACGACGACTTCATCAGCCGGCTGATCGCCGCCCCGGCCGGCCTCACCGACGACGAGGTGGGCCAGCACCTGCGGCTCGTCCTCATCGCCGCCTACGAGGCCACGGCCAACCTCATCGCCAACGTGCTGCGCACCGTGCTCACCGACCCGCGCTTCCGCGCCCAGCTCAACGGCGGGCAGATGACCGTGCCGGAAGCGGTCGAGCAGTCGCTGTGGGACGAGCCGCCGTTCAGTGCGATGGTCGCCTACTTCGCCAAGGTCGACACCGAGCTGGGCGGACAGCACATCCGCGCCGGTGACGGACTGATCTTCGGCATCGCGCCGGGCAACGTCGACCCGGCCGTGCGCCCCGATCCGACCGAGCACATGCAGGGCAACCGGTCCCACCTCGCCTTCGGCGGCGGACCCCACGAGTGCCCCGGGCAGGACATCGGGCGCGCCATCGCGGACATCGGCGTCGACGCCTTCCTGATGCGGCTGCCCGACGCGGAACTCTCCATCGACGAAGGGGAGTTGCGGTGGCGGTCGACCATCCTCTCCCGGCACCTCGTGGCGCTGCCCGTCTCCTTCACGCCGCGCGCCCAGCAGTCCGTCATCACCAGGCCCAGCATGGTGCCGCCGCCGCGGACCGACTGGCAGGTGTCGTCCGGGGGCCCGGTGCCCGCGGCCGCGCCCACCGCCCCGGCCGGCCCCGTGGAACCGGACACCGCCCCGGCCCCGCCCACGGCCGGCGACGAGGCGCGGGATGCGGCCCCGGTCTCGGCTTGGCAGCGGTTCCTGCGGTGGTGGCGGGGCTACTGAGCCCAGGACTCGTAGGACTCCCAGGCCGCCAGCCGCCGCTCACTCACGAACCTGTGCTCGTGGCCCGTCACCGGGTCCCGGAACTCCAGGGTGCGGGCGAGGAGTTGCAGCGGCCTGCGGAAGTCGTCGGGGCGGCACTCCTCGGCGATCCGCGGATAGAGCGGGTCGCCGAGGATCGGCAGGCCGAGGGAGTTCATGTGCACCCGCAGCTGGTGGGTGCGGCCGGTGTGCGGCGTCAGGTGGTACAGGCCCAGCGCGCCCCGGGTGGCCTGGAGCCGGATCGTGCTCAGCGCGTTCGGGACGCCGCCCGGGACCTCGTGCGCGGTCAGGACGCCCCGCTCCTTGTCGATCCTGCTGCGGACGGTGGCGGGCAGTGGCACCGCGGGGTCGTACGGGGCCACCGCCTCGTACTCCTTGGTGACCTGCCGGTCGCGGAACAGGGTCTGGTACGCGCCGCGCTCCTCGGGCCGTACGACGAAGAGCACCAGGCCCGCGGTGAGCCGGTCCAGGCGGTGGGCCGGGCTCAGGGCCGGCTCTCCCGAGAGCCGGCGGAGCCGGGCCAGCACCGTCTCGGTGACGTGGCTGCCGCGCGGGGTGGTGGCCAGGAAGTGGGGCTTGTCCGCCACGAGGATGTGCGCGTCGCGGTGGACGACCTCGACGGCGAACGGGACCGGATGCTCGGGTTCCAGGTCCCGGTGGAACCAGACGTGGCCACCGGGGCGGTAGGGCGTCGCCGGGGTGATGGGCGTGCCGTCCGCGCCGACGATCCGGGCCTCGGCGATCATCGCGTCGACCGTCCCCTTCGGTGCGGCCAGGCGGTCGACGAGGTGGGCCCGCACCGTCTCCCACCGGTCGGCCGGCGGCATCCGTACGCGGACGGCGTCGATGCCGTCGCGCTGGGGGAGGGGGGAGGGCGGGGTGCGGTGCCTGCGGTGTCTCATCCCGGGTCAGGGTACGGGGCGCTCTCCGCTCGGTGCCCGTCCTGGGCGGGTCCGTCGGTCGGCGCCCTCGGCGCCCTCGGCGCCTGAGCGAAGCCCCGAGCCCCGCTCCTCAACCGCCGGCGGGGCCGGGAGATGATCACCTGCCTCTCGGTCGGGTCAGGCGGGTGCCGGAGCCTCCTGCTCCGCCTCCACCTGCGCGTTCCAGTCCCGCTTGGACGCCTGCCAGCCGTCCTCGTTGTGGCCCAGGCGCCAGTACCCGGAGATCGACAGGTCCTCGCGCGGGATCCCACGGTCCACCCGCAGATGACGGCGCAGCTCCTTCACGAAGCCCGCCTCACCGTGCACGAACACGTGCGGGCGGCCCGCGGGGAAGTCGAGGCCGGTGACCGCGGCGATCAGCGCCTGGCCGACAGGGCGGCCCGCCCGGTGCAGCCACGTGACCTCGACGGGCGTCTCGATCTTCTGCTCCTCCTCGGGGCCCTCGACCTCCAGGAAGGCGTGGGCCCGCGCCCCCGGCGGCAGCGCTTCCAGCGCGGCGGCCACGGCGGGCAGCGCGCTCTCGTCGCCGACGAGCAGGTGCCAGTCGGCCGACGCGTCGGGGGCGTAGGCGCCGCCCGGGCCCATGAAGTGGATCGTCGCGCCGGGCTGGACGCTCGCCGCCCAGGGACCGGCGAGGCCCTCGTCGCCGTGGATCACGAAGTCGAGGCAGAGCTCGCGCGCCGCCGGGTCCCAGGCCCGCACCGTGTACGTCCGGGTCACGGGCCACTGCTCGCGCGGCAGTTCCTCCCGGATGCGCTCCACGTCGAACGGCTCGGCGTACGTCACACCGGCCGGCGGGAAGAGCAGTTTGACGTAGTGGTCGGTGCAGGTCAGCTCGGGGAGGTCCGCCAGGCCCTCGCCGCCGAGCACCACGCGCTGCATGTGCGCGGTGAGCCGCTCGGTGCGCACGACCTGCGCCGAGCGGGCCTTGCGGGGCTTGCGGGCGGGACGCTCGGCCATGTGCCGTCTCCTTGATCGGTGCTGCGCGGCGTAGTTAGGCAAGCCTAAGCTAGCACCTCAGGCCGAGAGGGTGGTGCGGAGGCGGTGGAGGGATCCGCCCAGGCCCCAGCGGGTCGCCAGCTGGTCGAGCAGCTCGGGGTCGTGCGGCGTACGCGGCAGCGTCGTGGTGACGCTCGGCAGCGGCACGTCCGGTGCCACCTGCACCACCTGGGGCGCCACCTTCAGGTAGGGCCGCGACTCGTTCAGCCGCTTGCGTTGGGTCGGCGTCAGCTTGGAGGCCGGATCGTCCACCGCGGCCATGATCCCGGCCAGGTCCCCGAACTGCGCGAGCAGCTTCGCGGCCGTCTTCTCGCCGATGCCGGGCACCCCGGGCAGCCCGTCGCTCGGGTCGCCGCGCAGCAGCGCCATGTCCGCGTAGCCGGAGCCGTCCACCCCGTACTTCTCGCGGAGCAGCTCCTCGTCCGTGATCTGGAGGCTGCCGACCCCCTTGAGGGGGTACAGCACGCGGCGCTCGCGCGCGTCGTCGACGAGCTGGAAGAGGTCGCGGTCGCCGGTGACGATGTCGACCGGGCCCGTCGCCCGCGCGGTGAAGGTGCCGATCACGTCGTCCGCCTCGTACCCCGCCACACCCACGCGCGCGATGCCCACCGCGTCCAGGACCGCCTCGATGATCGGCACCTGCGGGGAGAGGGTGTCGGGGACCTCCTCCTCGTCCGGCGTCCCGGCCGCCGTCTCCTCGGCGACGCGGTGCGCCTTGTAGGACGGGATGAGGTCGACGCGCCACTGCGGGCGCCAGTCCGCGTCCATGCACGCCACCAGGTCGGTGGGGTGGTGGTCGTGGACGAGCCGGGTGATGAATTCGAGCAGCCCGCGCACCGCGTTCACCGGCGTGCCGTCGGGGGCCTTGACGGAGTCCGGCACCCCGAAGTAGGCCCGGAAGTACAGGGACGCGGTGTCGAGCAGCATCAGGCGCTGGTTCGTTTCCTGGGTCACGCTCCGCATCATGCCGCACGCCACGGACAGTCACCGTTCGTCGCGGAATCCGGGGTGAAGGGTTAACAGAATGTGAACTGGGCCACTGTTCTGTTTGGTTCGCATAAACCTGGGGAGGTGCCGCCTCGGAGCGGACCCGGTCGCACGTTCAACTATTGACGGCGCGGCCGGCTTCACGCGGGCCGACCCCGCACCGCACCACGGCCCGCCGGCGGGGGAGGCGGGCCGTCTTGGTTCGACCCGAGAGGTGTATGTGTCCAGGCTTGAAGCCGAAGACCTGTACAAGGTGTTCGGCAGACGACCCGATGAGGCGGTGGAGGCACTCCGCCGCGGAGCCGACCGTGAGGAACTGCGCGCCGACGGCACGACCGCCGCGGTGATCGACGCGTCCTTCACCGTCGAGCCCGGGCAGATCTTCGTCGTCATGGGTCTGTCGGGATCCGGCAAGTCCACCCTGCTGCGCATGCTGAACGGACTGCTGGAGCCCACGGCGGGACACGTCCGTTTCGACGGCGACGACCTGACGCAGCTGTCCCCCCGCGAGCTGCGCGAGGTCCGCTCCAAGAAGATCAGCATGGTCTTCCAGCACTTCGCGCTCTTCCCGCACCGCTCCGTCCTGGAGAACGCGGCGTACGGCCTGGAGGTGCAGGGCGTGCCCCGCGCCGAGCGGGACGCGCGGGCCACGGAGGCGCTGCGCCTGGCCGGCCTGGAAGGGTGGGAGAAGTCCTTCCCCGACGAGCTGTCCGGCGGTATGCAGCAGCGCGTGGGTCTGGCCCGCGCCCTTGCGACCGACGCCGACCTGCTGCTCATGGACGAGTCGTTCAGCGCGCTCGACCCGCTGATCCGGCGTGACATGCAGGACCAGCTGCTCGATCTGCAGAAGACCCTGAAGAAGACCATCGTCTTCATCACCCACGACCTGAACGAGGCCATGCGCCTGGGCGACCGCATCGCCGTCATGCGCGACGGCCGCATCGTCCAGATCGGCACCGCCGAGGACATCCTCGTCACCCCGGCCAACGAGTACGTCGCCTCCTTCACCCAGGACGTCGACCGCTCCCGCGTGCTGACCGCCGGCGCGATCATGGCCACCCCCGAGGAGGGGTACACGGCGGCCGCCGCCCCGGCGACGGTCACCGAGTCCACCCCGATCATCGAACTCTTCACGCCCTGCTCCACCAGCTCCATACCCGTCGCCGTGACCGGTGAGGACGGCGCCCTCGTCGGCGTCGTCCCGCGGGAGCGTCTGCTGGCCGTCCTCGGGGAGCCGATGAAGTCCGTGGAGAGCGACGGCGCGGCCCCCGGCCCCGCCCAGGAAGCGCCGAAGGACGCCGTCCCGACGCCGCGCGGCGAGGGCGACGGACCGGTGGAGAAGGTGAACGCCGGTGCCTAGGATCCCCTTCGGTGACTGGGTCAACGACGTGGTCGAGTGGCTGCTCAACCACATGTCGTGGCTCTTCGACTTCTTCAAGACCATCTTCGACGGCCTCTACGACGGCATCGGCGATGTGCTCCAGGCCCCCGAGCCCCTCCTGCTCGCCGGTATCTTCGCCGTCATCGCCTTCTGGCTGCGCGGCACCACCGCGGGCGTGCTGACCTTCGTCGGGTTCTGGTTCATCGACAACCTGGAACTGTGGGACGACGCGATGCTCACGCTGTCGCTCGTCCTCGTGTCGACGATCATCGCGCTCGTCATCTCCGTGCCGCTCGGCATCTGGGCGGCCCGCTCCAACCGGGTCAGCGGCCTCTTCCGGCCGGTCCTCGACCTGATGCAGACACTGCCGGCGATGGTCTACCTGATCCCGGCCATCCTCTTCTTCGGTTCCGGCGCCCCCGCCGGCATCGTCGCCACACTGATCTTCGCGCTGCCCCCGGGCGTGCGCATGACCGAGCTGGGCATCCGGCAGGTCGACAAGGAGCTGGTCGAGGCCGCCGACGCGTTCGGCACCAAGCCCGGCAACACCCTGATGCGGGTGCAGCTGCCGCTCGCCCTGCCGACGATCATGGCCGGTGTCAACCAGGTCATCATGCTGGGCCTGTCCATGGCCGCCATCGCGGGCATGGTCGGCACCGGCGGTCTCGGTGGCGCCGTCAACGAGGCCATCGGCCAGCTGAACGTGGGCCTCGGCGCCGAGGCCGGCATCTCCATCGTCATCCTCGCGATCTACCTCGACCGCATGACCAGCTCGCTGGGGCAGCAGGTCTCCCCGCTGGGCCGCCGCGCGCTCGCCAAGGTGCGCGCCGCGCAGGGCCTGAAGATCTGGTCCTACCGCCCCCGTCCGGCCGTCGCCATGGTCGGCGTCGTCGTCCTCGCGCTCGTCGCGGGCGGCATGGGCGTCTTCGGCGGCTCCACGTCGACGACCGCCTCGGGCGACACCGGCAACGTCGGCCAGGGCAAGAAGATCTCCATCGGCTACATCCCCTGGGACGAGGGCGTCGCCTCCACGTTCCTGTGGAAGGAGATCCTGGAGGAGCGCGGTTTCGAGGTCGAGGCCAAGCAGTTCGACGCGGGTCCGCTCTACACCTCGCTCGCCCAGGGCGCCGTCGACTTCGAGACGGACTCCTGGCTGCCGACCACGCACGCCCAGTACTGGAAGAAGTACGGCTCCAAGCTGGAGGACCTGGGCTCCTGGTACGGCCCCACGTCGCTGGAGCTGACCGTGCCCTCGTACATGAAGGGCATCGACTCCCTCGCCGACCTCAAGGGCAAGGGCGCGACGTTCGGCGGCAAGATCACCGGCATCGAGTCGAGCGCCGGCGAGACGGCCCTGCTGAAGAGCAAGATCCTCAAGGCGTACGGCCTCGACAAGGAGTACAAGGTCGTCGACAGCTCCACGCCGGCGATGCTGGCCGAGCTGAAGCGCGCCTACGCCAAGAAGAAGCCGATCGTCGTGCCGCTCTGGTCGCCGCACTGGGCGTACAACGACTACGACCTGAAGAAGCTCAAGGACCCCAAGGGCGCCTGGGGCAAGGGCGACGGCGTGCACTCGCTGGCACGCAAGGGCTTCGGCACCGACTTCCCCGAGGTCGACAAGTGGCTCAAGGACTTCAAGATGAGCGAGAAGCAGCTCACCAGCCTTGAGGCCGAGATCAACAAGACCGGCAAGGGAAAGCAGCAGGACGCTGTGAAGACCTGGCTGAAGAAGAACCCGGGCGTCGTCGACAAGCTGGCCCCGGTGAAGAAGGCGAACGCGGCCGAGACCAAGCGGCCGGTG
Source organism: Streptomyces sp. NPDC006552 (assembly GCF_040611655.1). Classification (NCBI taxonomy): domain Bacteria; kingdom Bacillati; phylum Actinomycetota; class Actinomycetes; order Kitasatosporales; family Streptomycetaceae; genus Streptomyces; species Streptomyces sp. NPDC006552. The sequence continues at coordinate 24,955 of NZ_JBEXOS010000055.1, read as the reverse complement.
AACGTCGCCTGGTTCCCCTGGGACGAGGACGTCGCCGTCACCTACCTGTGGAAGAACGTCCTGCACAAGCGCGGCTACAAGCTGAACCTCAAGCAGATGGACGTCGGCCCGGTCTACACCGGCCTCGCCAGCGGTGACCTCGACGTCAACTTCGACGCCTGGCTGCCGTACGCGCAGAGCAACTACTGGAACAAGAACAAGGACAACCTGAAGGACCTGGGCAGCTGGTACAGCCCGACCTCGCTGGAGGTCGCCGTCCCGTCCTACGTGAAGGGCGTCAAGTCCCTCGCGGACCTGAAGGGCAAGGCGAAGACCTTCGACGGGAAGATCATCGGCATCGAGCCGGGCACCGGCGAGATGAACCTCCTGAAGAAGGAGGTGCTCCCCGGGTACGGCCTGGACAAGGAGTACGAGGTCGTCGACGGCTCCACCCCGGCGATGCTGGCCGAGCTGAAGCGCGCCTACGCCAAGAAGGAGCCGGTCGCGGTCGTGCTCTGGTCGCCGCACTGGGCCTACAGCGAGTACAAGCTCACCAAGCTGGCCGACCCGAAGAAGAAGTTCGGTGAGGGCAACACCATCCGGACGATCTCCCACAAGGACTTCCCGGCGAAGTACCCGCAGCTCACGAAATGGTTCAAGGACTTCAAGATGAGCGAGGACGAGCTGGGCAGCCTGGAGGCCGAGATCAAGAAGCGCGGTCAGGGCCAGGAGGAGAAGGCCGTCTCCGCGTGGCTGGAGACGCACCAGGACGTCGAGAAGCGGATGACCGCCTCCTGACGGCCACGGCGCCCTGTGCGCCGCCTTCGGACCGAGGGGTGGGCCCCGCCGCGGCAGCAGCCGTGGCCGGGGCCCACCCCTTCGGCGTGGGCGGCCGGCGGGCCGATCGTGACCCACTGCTTATCCCGCTCGCATGAAACCGGCAGGCGAACATGCGTAGGGTGCAAGTAAACGATCCGGGCAATGCGGTGGGAGGGAGCGGATGTCATGGACGAACACAAGGAGACACTGCGCGTGGGCGCGGCCGTCCGGCGCCGGCGCCGGACACTCGAACTGACGCTCTCCGCCGTCGCCGAGCGCAGCGGCCTGTCCGTGCCCTTCCTCAGCCAGGTCGAGAACGAGCGGGCCCGGCCCAGCCACCGCTCCCTGGAGAAGGTCGCCGACGCCCTCGGCACCACCGCGGTCGAACTGCTCGCCGCCGCGGACCCGGCCCGCACGGTGGACCTGGTGCGCGCCGACGACACGAGCGTGGAGGACGGCTCCGCGGAGGGCGGCGGCGCCTTCGTCGTCCGCTCCCTGGTCCGCGGACACCACCAGATGCACGCGCAGGAATTCGTCGGCGACCACGACCCGGGCCGCGAGTTCCAGCTGCGCAACGACGTCCTGATGCACGTCACCGAAGGCGCCGTCGAGGTGGAGGCGGAGGGCCGCGCCTACCGCCTGGTGCGCGGCGACACCCTCTACCTGACCGGTGGCGTACGGCACCGCTGGCGGGCGACCGTCGCCGAGGCGCGGGTCCTCGTCGTGGCGGTCGCGGAGCACATCGACGCGGTCGACGAGCCCGGACCGAAGTAGCGGCCGTGCGGGTCGTCTCCCTGGTCCCCTCGCTGACGGAGGCCGTCGCGGTGACGGTTCCCGGCGCCCTGGTCGCGGCCACCGACTGGTGCAGCCATCCGGTGGACCTCGGCGTCGCCCGGATCGGTGGCACCAAGAACCCCGACGTGCCCGCCGTCGTCGCGCTGCGGCCCGACCTCGTGGTCGCCAACGAGGAGGAGAACCGGGCGGCGGACCTCGCCGCCCTGCGCGCCGCCGGGATCGAGGTCCTCGTCACCGAGGTGCGCCGGCTGCCCGACGCGCTGCGCGAGTTGGACCGGGTGGTGACCGCGTGCGGAGCCGCGTCCCGGCCCCGCTGGCTGGACGAGGCCGAGGCCGCGTGGGACGCGCCCGCGCAGGTCGTGGCGGAGCGCCGGGTGCGGGCCGTCGTGCCCGTCTGGCGGCGCCCGTGGATGGTGCTCGGCCGCGCCACCTTCGCCGGGGACCTGCTGGCACGGCTCGGCGTCGACCACGTGTACGCGGGGCACGCGGAGCGCTATCCGCGCGTCGCGCTCGACGAACTCCGGGCCTGCGGGGCGGAGCTGGCGGTGCTGCCGGACGAGCCCTACCGCTTCACGGCGGAGGACGGGCCGGAGGCGTTCGAACTTCCCGCGGCACTGGTCAGCGGGCGCCATCTCACCTGGTACGGGCCGTCCCTGGGGGAGGCCCCGGCGGTGCTGGGGGCGGCGTTGCGGGGTGCGGTCACCTAGGTACGTACGGGCCTCGCGCCCAGGCGGGGGACCGGAGTCAGGCGGCCGGTGCCGGGGACCGTGCCGGGGCGGGGGCCGTGAGGAGGCGGCCGGTGAACAGGCCGTGTGCCGTACGGGTCACCGCCACCGCCCAGGCCGCGACCAGGACCGCGTAGAGCACGAGGGCCAGGGCGTCGAACGCGGCCAGGCCCGTGTGCTTGCCCAGGCCCTCCGCGCCGGTGACGCAGGTGCCGACCGGGAACGTGAACGCCCACCAGGTCATCGAGAAACCCATGCCCGCGCGGCGGGCCCGGACCACCAGGGCCGCCGCGAGCGCCAGCCACAGCAGGGCGAAGCCCATCACCGGGACGCCGAACAGGACCGCGAACACCGCGAAGCCGCGGGCGTAGGGGGCGGGGAGGACGCCGTGCGCCACGTCGGCGAACTTGTTCGCGGCGGTCGTCGACTGGCCCAGCGGGCCGAGGACGAGGAAGAGCGTCGGTGCCAGGGCCAGGGGGAGCGGGCCCGCGGTGACGAGGCGGGCGAAGATCAGCGGCAGCATCACGAGCGTCGCGAGCAGGCTCATCCCGAACATGCCGTGACAGGCCAGGAGCAGCGCCTGCCGGCCCTGGCCCGGTGGCAGGTGCGGGACGAGCAGCGGTCCGACCGCCGCCGACACCATCGGCGCCACCACGGGCAGCAGCCACACCGGCGCGGCCCGGCCCGGCTCGATCCGGTGCCGGACCACCATCAGGTACGGGACGGCGACCGCCGCGGCGAGCCCGGTCAGGGTGCCGGCCGTGAAGAGCACCGTGTCGACGGCGAGCGCGGCCCCGAGCCCGATCCAGTCCCGGCCGAGCAGCAGGGCTCCGGCGCCCACGGAGAGCAGCGCCATCGACAGGCAGCCGTAGAACGGGGCCACCGCCGGGTCCAGCAGGTGCGCCCGCGCCTGGTCGCGGTGGTGCGTCCAGTGCAGGGCCCGCGCGGCGAGCAGCACCAGCAGCGCCACGGCCGACACCGCCCACACGGCGGTGCAGGCCGCCCGCGGTACGGCGGACGTCGCGGGCAGGGTCGCACCGGCGTTCGCCACGATCGCGGTGCCCATGACGGCGGCGTACCAGTTCGGGCCGAGGTGGCGGACGGCGGGCGCGCGGTGCTGCGTGGCGCGGGGGCCGAGGGCTGCGGCGGGGTGGGCGGCGGTGACCATGACCCCACCGTGACGGGCGGACCCGCCCCCCACCAGGGCCGTTGCCGCTATGGGGGCATAAGCTGGGTTTATGAGCGTGGAGTCCAGTGGGGGGAGCGCCCGGGAGCGGCGGGAGGCCGCGGGGTCCGGGGCGGCGCCGCCGGGCATGCTCGCGCACCGGGTCCCCGATCTCGGCGCGCTGGAGCTGCTGCTCGCCGTGGCGCGGCTGGGCAGCCTCGGCGGGGCGGCGCGCGAGCTCGGCATCACGCAGCCCGCGGCGAGCAGCCGGATCCGCTCGATGGAGCGGCAGCTCGGTCTCGCCCTCGTCGACCGCTCGCCCCGCGGCTCCCGGCTCACGGACACGGGCGCCCTGGTCACGGACTGGGCGCGGCGGGTCGTGGAGGCGGCGGAGCAGTTCGACGCCGGGACGCAGGCCCTGCGCGACCGGCGGGACTCGCGGTTGCGGGTGGCGGCCAGCATGACGATCGCGGAGTACCTGCTGCCCCGCTGGCTGATCGCGCTGCGCGCCGAGCGGCCCGACACCGCGGTGTCGCTGCTCGCGGGGAACTCCGCCGCGGTCGCCGAGCGGCTGCTCTCGGGCGAGGCGGACCTCGGGTTCGTGGAGGGGACCGCGGTCCCCGCCGGTCTGGACGCCGCCGTCATCGCCCACGACCACCTGATCGTGGTGACGGCCCCGGGCCATCCCTGGGCCCGCAGGCGCCGGGCGCTCACGGCGGCGGAGCTGGCCGGCACGCCGCTCATCCTGCGGGAGGAGGGGTCCGGTACCCGGCAGGTCCTCGACGCGGCGCTCGGCGGTCTGGCCCGCCCGCTGATCGAGCTGTCGTCGACGACCGCGGTGAAGGCGGCGGCGGTGAGCGGGGCGGGGCCCTCCGTCCTGAGCGAGCTGGCAGTGGGGGAGGAGCTGGCCGCGCGGCGGCTGGTCCGGATTCCGCTGGAGGGGGTGCGGCTGGCGCGGGATCTTCGGGCGGTGTGGCCCACGGGGCACCTGCCGGTGGGGCCTGCCAGGGATCTGCTGGGGTTGACGCGGTCGGCGTGAGAGGGCGCGGGCCGGTCCTGTTCCGGGCGCGCCCGGCGCCGGTGCTGAGGTCACGGGGCGCTGCCCCGGATCCCGCTCCTCAATCGCCGGAGGGGCTGAACAGCTCGGCTCTCAGAAGCCGTGGGGGGCCGCCGCCGCTCGTACCAGGCCCTCGGTGACGCGGGTGTCCTCGCCCATCTCCGGATGCCACTGCACGCCCATGACCCAGGTCATCCCGGGCAGTTCGACGGCCTCCACGGTGCCGTCCGCCGCGTGCGCCGACGCCACCAGGCCCCGGCCGAGCCGGTCGATGGCCTGGTGGTGGTAGGCGGGCACCTGCGTCTCCTCCGGCACCAGCTCCCCGTACCGGGTGCCGGGCACCGATGTCACCGCGTGCCGCCCGAAGGCGCCGATCTCGTCCCGGTGGCCGTCGAGGTGCTGGGTCAGCGTCCCGCCGAGCGCCACGTTCAGCAACTGCATGCCGCGGCAGATGCCGAGCAGCGGGGTGCCGGACGTCATCGCGGCCCGGATCAGCGCCAGTTCCCAGGTGTCCCGCTCCGTCGCCGCCGGGCCCGTCCGCGGGTCGCGTTCGGCGCCGTACCGGGCGGGCTCCACGTCCGGGCCGCCCGCGACGATCACCCCGTCGAGCCGCGCCACCACCGACGGCGCGTGCCGGGCGTCGTCCGGCGGCACCATCGCGGCGAGCCCGCCGGACGCCTGGACGAGCTGCGGGTAACCGGCCGGCAGAAGCGCCGTGGGCAGCTCCCACACGCCCCAGCGGGTCTGCTTCTCCCAGTAGGTGCTGATGCCGATCAGCGGCCTGCTCTGCATGGTGCCGTGCTCCCGAACCTCGGTCGTGTCCCTGCGGGCGGGCATTTCGCCCGGTGCCCGCTCCGGCGACAGCAGAGCGTACGAGATCAGCCGCGCGGGACACCGCCACGTTCAGCATGCGGGCACCGCCCCCGTTCCCTTCCGGCCGCCCAATGGGATGAATACGAACCTTTGCGGAAAGGCTGCACGGAGAGCGACCCCCGGGCCGGGGCCGGGGCCAGGGCGGGTCAGGATCAGGTCAGGAATCCGCGCAGCAGCGCGGCCGTCCCGGCGCAGTGCTCGCGCATCGCCTCCCGCGCCCCGTCCGCGTCGCCGTCGAGCACCGCCGTCACCAGCGCGGTGTGCTGGCGCTGGGAGTGCTCCAGGTTCCGTACCAGGAGCGGGATGCAGTCGAGGAGGTCGTTGACCGTCGCGCGCACCGCCGCGTACTGCGCGGCCAGCGAGGGGGAGCCGGAGAGTCCGGCGAGCGTCAGGTGGAGCAGCGTGTCCGTGCGGCGGTAGTCGGCGAGCGGCGCGTCATGGGTGGCGGCGAGCGCCGCGCGCAGCCGCCCGGCCCGCTCCGCGTCGAGCCCGTGCGCCGCGCACAGCCCGGCGGCCCCGGCCTCCAGCACCTCCCGGAAGCGCAGCACGTCCTCGATGTCCACGCCGTTGATCCGGCGCCGCAGTTCCTCCTCGCCGGCCGCCCCGGACCGCGGCAGCACGAACGTGCCGCCGTAGCGCCCGCGCCGCGACTCCACCAGGCCCTGGTCCTGGAGCACCTTCAGGACCTCCCGCAGCGTGACCCGGCTGATGCCGAGCCGGTCCGCCAACTCCCGCTCCGACGGCAGCCGTTCGCCGCCGGGCACCAGGCCGAGCCGGACGACCTGGAGGATCTGCGCCAGCGCCTCCTCGAAACCGTTGCCCGCCCGCACCGGGCGCAGCACCGTCCCGAGGCCCCCCTCGGCTCCCGTGTGGGACATCTGGCCCAACCCCCTTCCCAAGCAATGGTTCTCGGCAATACCTTATGGCTCTCGGCCGACCCAAGGGACCCTCCGGGCCCCAAGGAGGTTCCTCCCGTGGCAGACCGCACACCGCCCGCGGCGGCGGACCGCACACCCCCGCTCTCCGTGGAGGCGCTGCACGCCCTCGTCGCGGGCGGCGAGATCGACACGGTCGTCCTGGCCTTCCCGGACATGCAAGGCAGGCTCCAGGGCAAGCGGTTCGCCGCGCGCTTCTTCCTCGACGAGGTGCTGGAGCACGGCACCGAGGGGTGCAACTACCTCCTCGCCGTCGACGCCGAGATGAACACCGTCGACGGGTACGCGATGTCCTCCTGGGACCGCGGCTACGGTGACTTCGCCATGCGCCCCGACCCGGCCACCCTGCGCCGCGTCCCCTGGCACGAGGGCACGGCCCTGCTCATCGCCGACCTCGCCTGGGCGGACGGCTCGCCCGTGGTCGCCGCGCCCCGGCAGATCCTCCGCCGCCAGCTGGAGCGCCTCGCCGAACACGGCCTGAGCGCCCAGGTCGGCACCGAGCTGGAGTTCATCGTCTTCAAGGACACCTACGAGCAGGCCTGGGACGCGAACTACCGGGGCCTGACCCCGGCCAACCAGTACAACATCGACTACTCCGTCCTCGGCACCGGCCGGATCGAGCCCCTGCTGCGCCGCATCCGCAACGACATGGCGGGCGCGGGCCTGAGCGTGGAGTCCGCCAAGGGCGAGTGCAACCCCGGCCAGCACGAGATCGTCTTCCGCTACGACGAGGCCCTCGTCACCTGCGACCAGCACGCGATCTACAAGACGGGCGCCAAGGAGATCGCCGCGCAGGAAGGCGCCTCGCTCACCTTCATGGCGAAGTACAACGAACGCGAGGGTAACTCCTGCCACATCCACCTCTCGCTCACCGACGCGGACGGCGCGAACGCGATGGCCGGGCCCGACGGGATGTCCCCGCTCATGCGCCACTTCCTCGCCGGCCAGCTCGCCGCCCTGCGCGACTTCTCCCTCCTGTACGCCCCGCACATCAACTCCTACAAGCGCTTCCAGCGCGGCTCCTTCGCCCCGACCGCCGTCGCCTGGGGACATGACAACCGCACCTGCGCCCTGCGCGTCGTCGGCCACGGCCGCTCGCTGCGCTTCGAGAACCGGCTCCCCGGCGGCGACGTCAACCCGCACCTCGCCGTCGCCGGCCTGGTCGCGGCGGGCCTGTACGGCGTCGAGCGGAAGCTGGAGCTGCCCGAGCCCTGCGCGGGCAACGCGTACGAGGCCGGCTACCCGCACGTCCCCACCACCCTGCGCGAGGCCGCCGAGCTGTGGGAGAACAGCCCGATCGCGGCGGCCGCCTTCGGGGACGAGGTCGTCGCCCACTACCGGAACACGGCGCGGGTCGAACTCGACGCGTTCGACGCCGCGGTGACCGACTGGGAGCTGCGCCGCTCCTTCGAACGCATGTAAAGGACCCGCCGTTGACCCGGACACCGCTCGACGTGCTGAACCCGGCGACCGAAGAGATCGTCGCCACCGTGCCCGCCGCCACCGCCGAGGACATCGACGCCGCCGTCCGGCGCGCCGCCCGCGCCCAGCGCGGCTGGGCGGCCGTCGCCCCGGCCGACCGGGCCCGGCTGCTGCGCTGCTTCGCCGACACCGTCGACGGGCATCTCGAAGAACTGGCCCGCCTGGAGGTGCGCGAGGCCGGACACCTCATCGCCGCCGCGCGCTGGGAGGCGGGCAACGTCCGCGACCTGCTGCTGTACGCCGCCGGCGGCGCCGAACGCCTCAACGGGGCGCAGCTCCCCGCCCCCGGTGGCTTCAGCGTCACCTTCCACGAACCGCTCGGCGTCGTCGGCGTGATCGCCCCCTGGAACTTCCCGATGCCGATCGCCGCCTGGGGCACGGCCCCCGCGCTCGCCGCCGGCAACGCCGTCGTCCTCAAGCCGGCCGAGACGACTCCGCTGACCGCGCTGCGCCTCGCCGAACTCGCCCTGGAGGCCGGGCTGCCCGAGGGCCTCTTCCAGGTCGTGCCCGGGGAGGGGAGCGTCGCGGGCCGCGCCCTCGTCGACCACCCGGACGTCGCGAAGATCGTCTTCACCGGCTCGACCCGCACCGGCCGCGAGGTCATGGAGCGGTGCGCCGCGCGCGTCACCCCGGTCACCCTCGAACTCGGCGGCAAGAGCCCCAGCATCGTCTTCGCCGACGCCGATCTGCCCCGCGCCCTCGACCCGTTCTCCTTCCTCGACAACTCCGGCCAGGACTGCTGCGCCCGCACCCGCATCCTCGTCCAGCGCTCCGTCCACGAGGAGTGCGCGGCGCTGCTCACGGACGCGCTCGGCGCCGTCGTCGTCGGTGATCCGCTGGACGAGAAGACGCAGATGGGCCCGTTGATCTCGCGCAGACAGCTGGAGCGCGTCCAGGGGCTGGTGCCACCGGCCGCCCCCGGCATCCGGGGCACCGCGCCCACCGGGCCGGGGTTCTGGTTCCCGCCGACCGTGCTCACCGGGGAGGCGGCCGACTCCGCCGCGGCCACCGAGGAGATCTTCGGGCCCGTCGCGGTCCTGCTGCCGTTCACCGACGAGCAGGACGCCGTCCGCCTCGCCAACGCCACCCCGTACGGCCTCGCCGGCTCGGTCTGGACCCGGGACCTCGGCCGTGCCCTGCGGGTGTCCGGCGCCGTCCGCGCCGGCAATCTCTCCGTCAACTCGCACTCCGCCGTGCGCTACTGGACCCCGTTCGGCGGCTACAAGCAGTCCGGGCTCGGCCGCGAACTCGGCCCCGACGCCCTGACCGCCTTCACCGAGACCAAGACCGTCTTCATCAGCACGGAGGGCTCCGCACCGTGACCGACTCACCGCCGCAGGAGAACATCTGCCGCCGCCTCGTCGGCCGCACCGCCGTCATCACCGGCGCCGGCAGCGGCATCGGCCGCGCCACCGCGCGCCGCCTGGCGGCCGAGGGCGCCCGCGTGGTGTGCGGCGACATCGACGAGGTGACGGGCGCGCAGGCGGCCGAGGAGGTCGACGGGACCTTCGTCCAGGTCGACGTCACCGACGCCGGCCAGGTCGAAGCGCTCTTCCGGACCGCCCACGACACGTACGGCTCGGTCGACATCGCCTTCAACAACGCGGGCATCTCGCCGCCGGACGACGACTCCATCCTGGACACGGGCCTCGACGCCTGGAAGCGCGTCCAGGAAGTGAACCTCACCTCCGTGTACCTGTGCTGCAAGGCCGCGCTCCCGTACATGCGGCGCCAGGGCAAGGGCTCCATCATCAACACCGCCTCCTTCGTGGCGCGGATGGGCGCGGCGACGTCGCAGATCTCCTACACCGCCTCCAAGGGCGGCGTCCTCGCCATGTCCCGGGAGCTGGGCGTGCAGTTCGCACGGGAGGGCATCCGGGTGAACGCCCTGTGCCCCGGCCCGGTCGACACCCCGCTGCTCCGGGAACTCTTCGCCAAGGACCCCGAGCGGGCGGCCCGCCGCCTCGTGCACATCCCGGCCGGCCGGTTCGCCGAGGCCGACGAGATCGCGGCCGCGGTCGCCTTCCTCGCCAGCGACGACGCCGCGTTCGTCAACGCCACCGACTTCCTGGTCGACGGCGGTATCTCCGGCGCGTACGTGACACCCCTGTAGGAACCCTGTGGGCGGGCCGCCCACGCGTGTACGGTCCACTCACATGCGTAACAGTCATGTTGCCGCGTGGACTTCGGCCGTGGTCACCACCCTGGTGGCCGCGGCTCTCGTCTCCCCTGCGGCCGCCGCCACGTCCGCGTCCACCCCCGCGCCCCGCGCCTGCCCGCAGCTGTCGCACAAGCTGCCGTGGTACGGCGACAACCGCGCCCACCTCCAGCAGATGATCGACGAACGGGGCAGTTGCGCGGGCCACCGCGGACCCCGCCCCGTCGCCGCGTTCGACTGGGACAACACCGTCACCAAGAACGACGTCACCGACGCGACCATCGCCTGGTCGCTGCGGCACGACAAGATTCTGCGCCCCGCGAGCTGGAAGAAGACCAGCAAGTGGCTGACGGACGATGCCGACAAGGCGCTCACCGCGGCCTGCGGCACCCGCGTCCCCGCCGGCAGACCGCTGCCCACCTCCAAGGACACCGACTGCACGGACGAGATCTTCAACATCCGTGAGTCCGGCAAGACGATGAGCGGCGCCGCCGCGTTCGCGGGCGAGTGGAACCACCGCCGCACCGTGCCCCAGTACGCCTGGGTGCCGCAGCTGTTCGCCGGGCACACCGTCCCCGAACTGGAGTCGTACGCCGCCGCCGCCCGCAAGGAGGCCCTCGCCGCCCCGGTCGGCGCCACCCAGAAGCTGGGCACGCACACCATCCCCGGCTACGTCCGCTACTACGCGCAGCAGCGCGATCTGATCCGTACGCTCCAGCGGGCCGGCTTCGACGTCTACATCGTGTCGGCCGGCTCCGAGCCGGTGACCGAGGTCTGGTCGCGCGGCGTCGGCATCGACCGCGCCCACACCGTCGCGATCCGCTCCGTGCTCGACCGCAAGGGCCGCATCACCACGTACAACGAAGGCTGCGGCGGCGTTCCCCGCAACCAGGGCGAGGCCATCCCCTACATCGACGGCAAGCGCTGCTGGATCAACCAGGACATCTTCCACATCAAGGGGAAGCAGGCCTGGAAGCAGCAGCGCCCCGGCAAGCGCATCGCGCTCGGCGGCGGGGACGCCGACACGGACGTGACGTTCGTCGGCGACGCGACCGGCGCCCACCTCGTGCTCAACCGGAACAAGAACGAGATCATGTGCCGCGCCTACGACGACGCCGACGGACGCTGGGTCGTCAACCCGATGTTCATCGAGCCGCTGCCGCGCAAGAACGGCACGTACCCGTGCTCCACGGCCGCCTACAACCTCCCCGAGGGCGGCTTCGGACCGGTGCTGCGCGGTGACCGTTCGGTCGTGCCCGACCAGACCGACACGGTGTACTGAGCCCGCGGAAGCCCGTGCCCACGCCCGCGAGGGATCACAGGAACGTGTACCCCTCACCCCGGTACGTGGGCACGGTCGCGGTCACCGTGTCGCCCGCCACCAGGTGCAGCACCTCGAAGCGCTCGCACAGTTCACCGGCCTTCGCGTGCCGGAACCACACCTTGTCGCCGATGAGCAGGTCGTCGGCGGCCGCCCCCAGCAGCGGCGTCTGCACCTCGCCCGGCCCCTCCTGGGCGTCGTAGCGCAGCCCCTCCGGCAGGTACGGCACCGGAAGCCGGTCCGCGCCGGCGGCGCCCGACGCCGGGTAGCCGCCGCCGAGCACCGTCACCACGCCCACCCCCGGCCTGCGCACCACCGGCTGGGCGAAGAGCGCGGCCGGACGGCCGGTGAACGACGTGTAGTTGTCGAAGAGCCGCGGCACGTACAGGCCCGAACCGGCGGCGATCTCCGTCACCGCGTCCTCGGCGGCGGTGTGCTGCACACTCCCGGTGCCGCCGCCGTTCACGAACTCCAGCTCCGGCGCCACCGCCCGTACGGCCCGCACCACCTCGCGGCGCCGGGCGGCCAGCTCCTTGCGCGCCGCCGCCTGCATCAGCCGGATCGCCCGCGACCGCACCGGACGCCCCGTCAGCGCGTCCCCCACCCCGGCCACATGACCCTCGTACGCCATGATGCCCACGAGCCGGAACCCCGGCCGGCGGGCCACGGTCCGGGCCAGCTCGGCGAGTTGGGCCGGGGTGCGCAGTGGCGAGCGCAGCGCGCCGACCCGCACCCGGCCGCCCAGCGGCCGCCACGACGTGTCGAGCTCCAGACAGACACGGATCTCCTCGCCGCCGCCGTCCCGGGCGTCGTCGATCAGCCGCAGCTGCGCCACGTCGTCGACCATCACGGTCACCGCGCCCGCCAGCTTGGCGTCGTGCGCCAGCTCCGCGAAACCGGACCGGTCCGCGGACGGGTACGCGAGCAGCACGTCCTCGAACCCGGACCGCGCCAGCCAGACGGACTCCGCCAGCGTGAACGACATGATCCCGGCGAACCCGTCCCGGGCCAGCACCCGTTCGAGCAGCGCCCGGCAGCGCACGGATTTGCTGGCCACCCGGATCGGCTTCCCGGCGGCACGGCGTACGAGGTCGTCGGCGTTGGCGTCGAAGGCGTCCAGGTCGACCAGGGCGAGCGGGGCGTCGAGAGAAGCGGTGGCCCGGTCGAAGCGGGCGCGGTCCGCGGCGCGCGGTGTCATGACCGAAGCCTGCCAGACGCGATTACCGCAGGGTAGAGGGACGTTCCGGGCAGATCGGCCGAGGCCGTGGACTGCCGGACCCGGTCCAGGGACAGGCCCGTTAGAGTGACGCGCACGCAGGCTGAGGAAACGGGGAGGCATGAGCACGGAAGCCCGACGTGTCCCGCCGCGTCCCTCGACGCCCCCGCCCCCGGCGACCCCGCCGCGGGCCCCCCTCCCGGCGACGACACCCCCCATGCCCGCGACGCCACCCCCACCACCCCCCTCGGCCCGCTTCCCGGACACCCCTCCGCCCCCCGCACAGACACCCCGCGCGACCCCCCTCCCACCGATGTCGCCCCCGCCAGGGGCCGCGGGGAACGGCGCGGGCAACCGCACCCCGTCGACCCGCGCGCTCCCTCTCCCACCGGAGTGGACCCCGCCAGGGGGCGCGGGGAACGGCGCGAGCAACCACACCCCACCGGCACCCGCGACCACCACCCCCTCCCCCCACGGCGCCGAGGCGCACCTCAACGAAACCACCACCCGCCTACGCCCCGTACCCCCGACTCCGCCACCCCCCACCCGCGCCCCCCACACCCCCCAACCCCCCCGCAGACCCATAGGCACCGTCGACCTGACCCCCACCCCCGCCACGGCCGGCAGGCCCTTCGTGCGGTTCGCCCGCCCCGAGCACTACGACGACCGCACCACCCGGCTGCGCCCCGTCGGCACCCGCCTGCCCCCGCGCGCGGCCGCCGCGGCCGCCTGCCTCGTGCTCGGTCTCGGCCTGATCGGCGGCGCCGCCACCGGCACCCTGCTCACCGGCGGCGGCACCGACGCCGCCGTGACCGCGCAGAGCGCCTACCGCGACGCCGCCGGCCTGTGGCACGCCATCCCGGTCGACCAGCTCTTCCCCCGCACCCTGAACGGCGAGGGAGCCGGCCCCGGCGGCGCCGACCGCACCTGGACCCGGATCGGCGTGGCCCCCGACAGCGGCTGCCGGAAGGCCTTCGACCCGCTGCTGTACAAGGCGCTGCGCCCGGCCGGCTGCCTGCGCCTGCTCCGGGCCACCTACACCGACGCCACCCAGAGCAACGTCACCACCGTCGGCCTGCTGTTCACCGGCGCCGACGCCGAGGCGTCCCAGGCGCTGCGCACCCGCTTCACCGAGGAGGGCCTGGACCGCCGCGCCGACCTCGTACCCCGCCCGTACGCCGTCCCCGGCACCGACGCGGCGCACTTCGGCGACGCCCAGCGCGCGTCCTGGTCGCTCAACGTCCTGACCGACGCCCCGGTCGTCGTCTACGCCGTCTCCGGCTTCGCCGACGGCCGCACCGTCGCCGAGCCCCAGCCCGCCGCCGAGGCGATGAAGGCGGGCGCCACCACCGCCCCCGCCCAGGCCGGCCTCGGCCACGAGGCCCAGGGCATCGCCGACCGGGTCGAACGCGGCCTGCGCAAGGCCGTCCAGAAGTCCACGGAGCAGCCGTCATGAACCGCCGCCACCGCCTCGCCGCCCTCACCGGCGCCGCGGCCCTCGCCGTGCTGCCGGCCGCCGCCGCGCACGCCGACTCGGTCCGCGCCCAGCAGTGGGGCCTGGCGGCGATGCATACCCAGGAGGCGTGGCGGACCACACAGGGCAAGGGCGTCACGGTCGCCGTTCTGGACACCGGCGTCGACGACCAGCACCCCGACCTCGCGGGCAACGTCCTCGCGGGCAAGGACCTCATAGGGTTCGGCGCCGGGCGCGGCGACGACTCCTGGGCCCGGCACGGCACCGCCATAGCGGGCATCATCGCGGGCCACGGGCACGGCGCGTCAGGCGGCGACGGCGTCATCGGCATCGCCCCGCAGGCGAAGATCCTGCCCGTGCGCGTGATCCTGGAGGACGGCGACCCGTCCCGCGCCAAGGCCCGCGAGAGCCGGGGCGACGCGCTGGCCGACGGCATCCGCTGGGCCGCCGACCACGGCGCCGACGTCATCAACCTCTCCCTCGGCGACGACTCGCCGACCGCCCACGCCGAGTCGGGCGAGGACGAAGCCGTCCAGTACGCGCTGAAGAAGGGCGTCTGCGTCGTCGCCTCCGCGGGCAACGGCGGCAAGAAGGGCGACCACATCTCCTACCCGGCGGCCTACCCGGGCGTCATCGCGGCCACCGCCGTCGACGCGGCGGGCCACCGCGCGGACTTCTCCACCCGCCGCTGGTACGCCACCGTCGCCGCCCCCGGCCGCGGCATCGTCACCGCCGACCCCGACCGCAAGTACTACTCGGCGTGGGGCACCAGCGCCGCCTCCGCGTTCGTCTCCGGCGCCGTCGCCCTGGTCCGCGCCGCGCACCCGGGCCTGAAGCCGTCGCAGATCAAGCAGCTGATGGAGGACACCGCGCAGGACCCGCCGAGCGGCGGCCGCGACGACTCGCGCGGCTTCGGCACGGTCGACCCGGCCGCCGCGATCCAGGCGGGCGGGCGGCTGGAACCGCGGGGCCTGACCTCGGCGGCGTACGGCGAGAAGTACTTCGGCGCGGGACCGGACGACCCCGACGACGACGGCCCGGCCGGCTGGGTCGCCCCGGTCGCGTACGTCCTGGGCGCGCTGCTCCTCGGGGCGGCCGTCCACCTGTGGCGCGGCCGCCGGCTCAGCCGGCGTCGCTGAGCGCCCGCACCGCGGCCTTCGCCACGCCCTCCACCAGCGCGATCCCGCCGTCCTCGGCGGGGTTCCCCGCGGAGAGGACGGCCACCAGATACCGGCTGCCGGCCACGTCGATGCGCCCGACGCTGTTGATGTCCCACAGCTCGGTGGTGCTCCGCCGCAGCCATCCGTTCTTCAGCTCGCGGCCGCCCGAGCCCGCCGCGGAGACGCCCCACGCCTGATCGGCCACGACGTTCCCCATCAGCTCTTGTACGTACGCCCGCGACGCCGCGCCCAGTGCCGAGTCCCCGACGCCGAACACCTGCCGGAGCAGGAGGAGCTGGTCGGCGGCCGTGGTCTGCGTGAGGCCCCAGAAGGGCCCGTTCCCGCCACGGGTCTGCGTCAGCCCGAGCCGCTCGTTCGCCGCGTCCAGGCCGTCCGCGCCGCCGATGACGTCCCACAGGGCGGTCGCCGCCGCGTTGTCACTGCGTTCGATCATCGCGGTGGCGTACGTCCTTTCCTGGGCGGTCAGGGCCCGGCCCTCGTCCTGCGCCCGCAGCAGCAGGGCGCACAGCACGTCGACCTTGACCACGCTCGCGGTGTCGTACGTCCCGTCGCCGGAGGCGTAGACCGCACTCGTCCCGGCGGCCACGTCGAGCACGGCCACCGAGACCGGCCCGTCGTGTCCGGCGGCCGCGGCGCGCACCGCGGCGGCGAGCGCGCTGTCGCGGTCCACGGCGGCCGAGGCAGCGGGAGAAGGAGTGGGAGACGGCGACACGGAGCCCTCCTCGGCGGTGGCGACCTTCGACACGAGGGCGGTCGCGCCGTGCGCCTGCGTCCTCACGTAGACCGTAGTGCCGGCGGTGGCGGAGCGGAGCACCGCCGACGCGACGGCCACGTGGACGAGGGTGCGGCGGCGACCGGGCCGTGCCCGCCACCGGTTGCGGTGAGCCATGGGACCGAGGGTGCGGCGCGGTCCTGTGGGGACCATGAGGCGCACCTCTGGGTCCGCTGAGAACCCGGCCCCAGCCGCTCGGTAGGGTCGGTGGACGTGGCGAACAAGAACATTCCCGACCCCGGCTTCTCCGATGACGACGGCACCGCGGACCCGCGCCTGGCCGCGGCCCTGGCCGCCTGGGAACAGGACCGCACGGACCACGGCCCCGTCCTGGAGGCGCTGAAGGGCGCCCGCCTGCTGGTCCCCGTCGTCGCCGTACTGGGCGAGGTGGAAGAGGACGAGAACGGGCTGCGCCGCGAGAAGAGCAGCGACATGGCGGTCCCGACGCTCAAGGCGGGCGGCCGCACCGCGCTGCCCGCCTTCACCTCCACGGACTCCCTGGCCCGCTGGGACCCCGCGGCCCGCCCGGTCGCCGTCCCGCTCCACCAGGCGCTCCAGGCCGCCGCCCACGAGAAGGCGGACACCGTCGTCCTGGACCTCGCGGGCCCGGTCCCGTACGAGCTGACGGGCGCCGCGCTCTACGCCGTGGCCGAGGGCCGCACCACGGCCGACCCGCTGGCCGACCCGGCGGTCACCGCCGCGGTCCGCGCCGCCGTCGCCGCGGAGCCCGCGGTGGCCCGGGCCCACCTGGGTCCCGGCTCCGCGGACGGCGTCCTCGCCCTGGTCCTGGCCCCCGGCGCGGACCCGGCGACCACCGCGCGGGCCGTGGCCGGGCGCATCACCGCCGACGAAACACTGCGGGCCCGCCTGGTACGCGGCCTCGACCTGGCACTCCTGCCGGCCGAGGCCACGCCACCCGGCGAGCCCCTCTACGTACGGGAAAGCGTTTAGCCGTACACGGCCCCCGTGTACTTCTCGCCCGGGCCCTGGCCCGGCTCGTCCGGCACGAGGGACGCCTCGCGGAAGGCCAGCTGCAGCGACTTCAGGCCGTCGCGCAGCGGCGCCGCGTGGAAGGAGCTGATCTCGGTGGCACTGCCGTCGAGCAGCCCGGCCAGGGCGTGGATCAGCTTGCGGGCCTCGTCGAGGTCCTTGTGGGCGTCGCCCTCCTCGGTCAGGCCCAGCTTCACCGCGGCGGCGCTCATCAGGTTCACCGCCACCGTCACGATGACCTCGACGGCGGGCACCTCGGCGATGTCGCGGGTCAGCGCGTCGTAGTCGGGGCCGGCCGGGGCGGCGGCGGAGGCGGCGGAAGGGGCTTCGGGGGTGGCGTCACTCATGTGTCCCACGATATGCCGCCCGTGCGCGGACCCCGTCCGCGCACCCGGTTGGGCGCACCCCCCAAATGCTGCTAACCTTGTGTGACGACCGGCCGGACACCCACGTCCACGACCTGAGTGACCGGCCCACAAGTGGAGGCTCCGATTCTCCCACCTGACCGCCTTCACGGGCGGCGGGTCACCGGTCAGACGGTCCCCATCGTTCCGTACGGACGATGGAACCGTCCGAGCTTGCGCCCCGCGGTCCACCGTGGCGGTGCTCCGGTAATTCTTCGGGGCCCCGCGCGTGTACCGTCCGGGGCATTTTTTCTGTTCCGGCACGGTTGGTAGTCATCAGAAAATACGCGGCGGTCCGCCAGGCCGTCGTGTGGTGCTAACCGAGGAGGATCCATCAGCGCCGAGCCCCGCATCAACGACCGGATTCGCGTTCCCGAAGTGCGACTTGTCGGTCCCAGCGGCGAGCAGGTCGGGATTGTTCCGCTTGCCAAGGCCCTTGAGCTTGCTCAGGAGTACGACCTCGACCTCGTCGAGGTGGCGGCGACCGCCCGCCCGCCCGTCTGCAAGCTCATGGACTACGGGAAGTTCAAGTACGAGTCGGCCATGAAGGCCCGTGAGGCGCGCAAGAACCAGGCGCACACGGTCATCAAGGAGATGAAGCTCCGGCCGAAGATCGACCCGCACGACTATGACACCAAGAAGGGTCACGTCGTCCGGTTCCTCAAGCAGGGCGACAAGGTCAAGATCACGATCATGTTCCGTGGTCGCGAGCAGTCCCGGCCGGAGCTCGGCTACCGACTGCTGCAGCGGCTCGCGAACGACGTCGAAGACCTCGGGTTCATCGAGTCGAACCCGAAGCAGGACGGCCGAAACATGATCATGGTTCTCGGGCCGCACAAGAAGAAGACCGAGGCCATGGCCGAGGCCCGCGAGGCGCAGGCCGCCCGCAAGGCCGACGCGAAGGCCAACCCCGGCAAGTCGCAGAACGTCGCCGAGGACCAGGCTTCCGAGGATGACGCCCAGGCTCCGGCCGAGGCGTCCGCCGAGACCCCCGCCGAGGCTCCTGCCGAGGCATGATCCGGCGGCGTACAGCCTGTGCGCCCCGGATACCCACTGACACAACTGACGTTCCACCACGGCCGGTTCGAGCCCACGGCACGAACCGGCAGGGACGCCACTGACGAGGAGAGAACGGCGCTATGCCGAAGAACAAGTCGCACAGCGGTGCCAGCAAGCGCTTCAAGGTCACCGGCTCCGGCAAGGTGCTCCGTGAGCGCGCCGGCAAGCGCCACCTGCTCGAGCACAAGTCGTCGCGGCTGACGCGCCGCCTCACCGGCAACGCCGAGATGGCTCCGGGCGACGCCAAGAAGATCAAGAAGCTTCTCGGCAAGTGACGTACCGGCGCCTGCGCGCCGCGCACGTCGGCTAGACCGGGACCTATTCGAATTCGGGCCGGGTGAGTCCCACCCCGGCCCCGCTACAAGGAGTTAACAAGTGGCACGCGTCAAGCGCGCAGTCAACGCGCACAAGAAGCGTCGGGCGATCCTCGAGCAGGCCAGCGGCTACCGCGGTCAGCGTTCGCGTCTGTACCGCAAGGCCAAGGAGCAGGTCACCCACTCCCTGGTCTACAACTACAACGACCGCAAGAAGCGCAAGGGCGACTTCCGTCAGCTGTGGATCCAGCGCATCAACGCCGCTGCCCGCCAGAACGGCATGACGTACAACCGCCTCATCCAGGGTCTGAAGGCCGCCAACATCGAGGTGGACCGCAAGATCCTCGCGGAGCTGGCCGTCAACGACGCGAACGCGTTCGCGGCGCTGGTCGAGGTCGCGCAGAAGGCGCTGCCGTCGGACGTCAACGCGCCCAAGGCCGCGGCCTGACGCTCCGCTGAGCCGGTGTAATCGGACCCGCAGGTCAGCCGGCCTGCGGGTCCGACGCGTTCGGCACCCCGTCTGCCGTCGTCTGTCGTCCGCCGTGCGCAGTCCGGTCGTGGCTGGTCGCGCAGTTCCCCGCGCCCCTTCGGGGGCGCTCTGTCCCCAGGTGAGTTCCTATGGTTGCCGCTCCTGAGCTGATCTCCGCCAAGTCGTCCCGGGTCTCCGCCGCCCGGCGGCTGGCCAGGCGGAACTTCCGGGGCAAGGAGAGGCTGTTCCTCGCCGAGGGGCCGCAGGCCGTGCGGGAAGCCGCGGCGCACGGGTCGCTGGTCGAGATGTTCGCCACGGTCGAGGCCGCCGAGCGGTACGCCGACATCGTCGCCGCGGCCCGCGGCGTCGAGGCCCGGGTGCACCTCGCCGACGAGGACGTCATCGCCGACATCTCCACGACGGTGACCCCGCAGGGCCTCGTGGGCGTCTGCCGGTTCCTGGACACACCGTTCGAGGAGATCCTCGCGGCCCGGCCGAAGCTCGTCGCCGTCCTCGCGCACGTCCGCGACCCCGGCAACGCCGGCACGGTGCTGCGCTGCGCCGACGCCGCGGGCGCCGAGGCCGTGGTGCTCACCGACGCCTCCGTCGACCTGTACAACCCCAAGGCCGTCCGCGCCTCGGTCGGCTCCCTGTTCCACCTGCCGGTCGCGGTGGGCGTCCCCGTCGAGCAGGCCGTCGCCCGGCTGAAGGAGGCCGGCGTGCGCATCCTCGCCGCCGACGGGGCCGGGGCCGACGACCTCGACGACGAGCTGGACAAGGGCACCATGGGCACCCCGACCGCCTGGGTCTTCGGCAACGAGGCGTGGGGGCTGCCCGAGGAGACCCGGGCCCTCGCCGACGCCGTCGTGCGCGTGCCCATCCACGGCAAGGCCGAGAGCCTCAACCTCGCGACGGCCGCCGCCGTCTGCCTGTACGCCTCCGCGCGCGCCCAGCGCGCCCCCGGCGGATGCCGCCGCTGAACGCTCCGGGGCGCACGCTCCGGCGGGGTCCCTGGTGACTGGTCGTCAGTCACCCGCGGCTAGTAGGGTGGCGCACTCGGGGCCCACTGTGCCGTCTCGAGAGGTGGGGTACGGGGAGATGACGGTCCGCACCAGCAGGACTGACGGGATGAGCACCCCCCCGGGGGCGGCCGCGCCCGGTCCCGCCGGAGCGGGCCTGCACCCCGACGACCTGCCCGACGGACTCGTCGTCGCCGACGAGAGCGGCCACGTCGTCGGCTTCAACCGCGCCGCCGAGCGCATCACCGCCGTCCCCGCCGCCCGCGCCCTCGGGGCGCCGCTGGAGCGCGCGCTGCCCCTGGAGGACCTCGAAGGCCGCCGCTGGTGGCAGCTGACCGACCCCTACGGCGGCCTCGCCACCCGCAAGGGACAGCCCGAGCGGAACCTGCTGCTGCCGGGCGGCCGGGAGGTCCTGGTCACCGCGCGGTACGTGCGCGCCCACCCCACCGGCCCCGTGCGCCGCGTCATCGTCTCGCTCCGCGACACGGAGGCCCGCCGCCGCACCGAGCGCAGCCACGCCGAGCTGATCGCCATCGTCGCCCACGAACTGCGCTCGCCGCTCACCTCGGTCAAGGGGTTCACCGCGACCCTGCTCGCCAAGTGGGAGCGGTTCACCGACGAGCAGAAGCGGCTGATGCTGGAGACCGTCGACGCCGACGCGAACCGGGTGACGCGGCTCATCGCCGAGCTGCTCGACATCTCGCGGATCGACTCCGGCCGCCTCGAACTGCGCCGCCAGCCCGTCGACCTCGGCGCCGCCGTCTCCCGGCACATCCAGGCCCACGTCGCCGCCGGCCAGTCCGCCGAGCGGTTCCTGCTCCGCGTGGAGCAGCCGCTGCCCGACCTGTGGGCCGACCCGGACAAGGTCGACCAGGTACTGAGCAACCTGCTGGAAAACGCGGTGCGCCACGGCGAGGGAACCGTCACCATTGACGTCGAGCCCGCCACGACAGCCAGGGAATCCACCTCGGTCACCGTCAGCGACGAGGGCCCCGGCATCCCGGAGGAGTCCATGAACCGCGTCTTCACCCGCTTCTGGCGGGGCAGCAAGCGCGGCGGCACCGGGCTCGGCCTCTACATCGTCAAGGGCATCGTCGAGGCCCACGGCGGCACCATCACCGTCGGGCGGGCGCCCGGTGGCGGCGCCCGCTTCCGATTTACGCTGCCCGTGGCGGCCCCGGCGTACCTCAACGCCTGAGCACCGGCCCCACGGGCGCGTTCGCACACGTCACCACCGTTAGACTCGTCCTTTGGCACCTTGCGTCTCCACGTCCGGACGAGTCATGGACGGGGCCATCCGCCAGCCAATCGGAAGTACGGGAAGAGATGTCGGCACCGAACAAGTCGTACGACCCTGTCGAGGTCGAGGCACTGAAACCGGAAGAGATCGAGCGCGTGCAAGGCGAGGCGCTCGCCGCCTTCGCCGCTGCGGACTCGCTCGAGGCGCTTCAGGAGGCCAAGGTCGCGCACACCGGCGGCACGTCGCCGCTGTCGCTCGCCAACCGCGAGATCGGCGCGCTGCCGCCGCAGGCCAAGGCCGCGGCCGGCAAGCTCGTCGGTCAGGCCCGCGCCGCGGTCGGCCGCGGCCTCGCCGCCCGCCAGGCCGAGCTGGAGGCCGAGCGCGACGCGCGCGTCCTGGTCGAGGAGGCCGTGGACGTCACGCTGCCTTACGACCGCACCCCGGCCGGCGCCCGCCACCCGCTCACCACGATGATGGAGCGCGTCGCGGACGTCTTCGTCTCGATGGGGTACGAGATCGCGGAGGGCCCCGAGGTCGAGGCGGAGTGGTTCAACTTCGACGCCCTGAACTTCACGCCGGACCACCCGGCGCGGCAGATGCAGGACACCTTTTTCGTCCAGGGCCCGCAGGGCACCACGGGCGACGAGAGCGGTGTCGTGCTGCGCACCCACACCTCCCCGGTGCAGGCGCGCTCGCTGCTCGAGCGCGAGCTGCCCGTCTACATCGTCTGCCCCGGCCGCGTGTACCGCACCGACGAGCTGGACGCCACGCACACCCCCGTCTTCCACCAGATCGAGCTGATCGCCGTGGACGAGGGCCTCACCATGGCCGACCTGAAGGGCACCCTCGACCACATGGTCCAGGCGCTCTTCGGCGACGACATGAAGACCCGGCTGCGGCCCGCGTACTTCCCGTTCACCGAGCCGTCCGCCGAGATGGACATGGTCTGCTACGTGTGCCGCGGCGAGTCCGTCGGCAATCCGGACCGGCCCTGCCGCACCTGCGGCAGCGAGGGCTGGATCGAGCTGGGCGGCTGCGGCATGGTCAACCCGCGCGTGCTGACCGCGTGCGGCGTCGACCCCGAGAAGTACAGCGGCTTCGCCTTCGGGTTCGGCATCGAACGGATGCTGATGTTCCGCCACAACGTCGAAGACATGCGAGACATGGTCGAGGGTGACGTCCGTTTCACCCGGCCGTTCGGGATGGAGATCTGATGCGGGTCCCGCTTTCCTGGCTGCGGGAGTACGTCGACCTCCCCGTCACCGAGACCGGCCGCGACGTGCAGGCCAAGCTGGTCGGCGTCGGCCTGGAGGTCGAGACCGTCGAGCAGCTCGGCGCCGACCTCAAGGGCCCCCTCGTGGTGGGCCAGGTGCTGACCATCGAGGAGCTGGAGGGCTTCAAGAAGCCGATCCGGTTCTGCACCGTCGACGTCGGCGCCGCCAACGGCACGGGCGAGCCGCAGGAGATCGTCTGCGGCGCCCGGAACTTCCAGGTCGGCGACAAGGTCGTCGTCGTGCTGCCCGGCGCCGTGCTGCCCGGCGGCTTCGCGATCGCCGCGCGCAAGACGTACGGCAAGACCTCGCACGGCATGATCTGCTCCACCGACGAGCTGGGCATGGGCGACGACGGCACGCACGGCATCATCGTGCTGCCACCGGAGCACGAGGTGGGCACCGACGCCATCGAGCTGCTCCAGCTCGTCGACGAGGTGCTCGACATCGCCGTCACGCCCGACCGCGGCTACTGCCTGTCGATGCGCGGCATCGCCCGCGAGACCGCCACCGCGTACGGCCTGCCGCTGCGCGACCCGGCCCTCCTGGACGTGCCCGCACCGAACGCGCACGGCTACCCCGTGCAGGTCTCCGACCCGATGGGCTGCGACCGCTTCACGGCCCGCACGGTCACCGGGCTCAGCCCCGAGGCCCGCTCGCCGATCTGGCTGCGGCGCCGGCTGCAGAAGGCCGGGATGCGCCCGATCTCGCTCGCCGTCGACGTCACGAACTACGTGATGCTCGAGCTCGGCCAGCCGCTGCACGCCTACGACCGGTCCCTGGTCCAGGGCGCGATCGGGGTGCGCCGCGCCCTGTCCGGCGAGAAGCTCACGACCCTCGACGGCACCGAGCGCACGCTCGACGCCGAGGACCTCGTCATCACCGACGAGCGCGGCCCCATCGGCCTCGCCGGCGTGATGGGCGGCGCCGACACCGAGATCGCGGACCACGCGGAATCGGCCGGGACCACGGACGTCGTCATCGAGGCCGCGCACTTCGACGCCCGCACCATCGCCCGCTCCTCGCGCCGCCACAAGCTCTCCTCGGAGGCCGCCAAGCGCTTCGAGCGCGGCACCGACCCGCAGGCCACGGCCGCCGCGGCGCAGCGCGTCGTCGACCTGCTGGTGCTGCTCGCCGGCGGCACCGCCGAGCAGGGCGTCACCGAGGTCATCGCGCCCGGCGCCCCGCGCACCATCACCGTCCCGGCCGACCACCCGGACCAGGTCGCGGGCGTCCACTACGGCCGCGAGACCGTCGTGCGCCGCCTCCAGGAGGTCGGCTGCGACGTCTACGGACAGGATGTCCTCGCGGTCACCGTGCCGTCCTGGCGCCCCGACCTGACCGACCCGAACGACCTGGCCGAAGAGGTCATCCGCCTGGAGGGGTACGAGAACCTGCCCTCCACGCTGCCCAGGCCCCCCGCGGGCCTCGGGCTGACCGAGCGGCAGCGCACGCACCGCCGGGTCGGCCGCGCGCTGGCCGGCGCCGGCTATGTCGAGGCGCTGAACTACCCGTTCATCGGCGAGGGCGTCTTCGACCAGCTGGGCCTGGAGAAGGACGACCCGAAGCGCCGCGTCGTCACCCTCGTCAACCCGCTCTCCGACGAGGAGCCCGCCCTCCGTACGACGCTGCTGCCGGGGCTGCTCGCGGCGGTGCGCCGCAACGACGGGCGCGGCAGCCACGACCTCGCCCTCTTCGAGACCGGCCTGGTCTTCCACCCGCGGGGCGAGCCGGGCACCGCCACGCGGCTGCCCGTCGACCGGCGGCCCACCGCCGAGGAGGTCGCGGAGCTGACGGCCGTCCTCCCGGACCAGCCCCGGCACGCCGCGGTCGTCCTGGCCGGCGCCCGAGGACAGACCGGCTGGTGGGGCAAGGGCACCCCGGCGACCTGGGCCGACGCCGTCGAGGCGGCGCGCGCCGTCGCCCACGAGGCGGGCACCGACCTCACCGTCGAGCAGGGCCAGTACGGGCCCTGGCACCCCGGCCGGTGCGCCGCGCTGTACGTCGTGATCGACGGGGTCAGGACGCTCGTCGGCCACGCCGGTGAGCTGCACCCGCGCGTCGTCAAGGCCTTCCACCTGCCGGCCCGCACCAGCGCCATGGAGCTCGACCTCGACCTCGTCGAGCGGGCGAGCGCCGGTGCTCTCGTCGGCGGTGCGGCGGTTGCGTACGGCGGGTGCGGAGGTGGTGGTGGGGACCTGTCCGGACCTGGGTTCGGTCGAGCCGGTGCAGCAGCC